>JBOGFL010000652.1:0-16287 GCA_050743285.1 Acidimicrobiia bacterium | reverse complement strand
CGGCCGCGCTGCTCGGCCGCCAGGCGATGGAGACGAGCCTGGCGGAGTTGTGGGCGACACACGCGCCGGGCGTCGAACGATGCTCGATGCGGGCCCAGCTTGCCTGCCTTCCGCGCTACGTCGATGGCGCCCTGGCGGGCCGGGTGGCGTTCGCGTGGGCGGTTTTGAGCGCGGCGTGCCACCACCATGCGTATGAGCTCTCCCCGACAGTGGCGGAGCTCTCGCGTTGGCTCGACACCTGCGACGAGCTGACCAGTGCGGTTGCGGCTGCCTAGCCCGCCATGAGCGTTCTCCGATCGCGTGGCGTAGCCTCCGGTGGGGAAGAGGAGACGACTCATCATCAACGACTCCGCCACCGTCGGTCTCGACCAGGACCCGGACCACTGCTTCAATGGCGCCCGGATGGACGAAGAACGGCTGACCGAGGTGCCGGTCGAGCACCTCGTCGACATCCACATCGACTTCGAGCCGGCCGAGATGTTCGCGACGCCGGTCGGCATGCGGCTGAACCTGATCGCGCGGGCCGGGACGGTGGCAGGGGAGCGGCTCCGGGGCACGATCGTGCCGGGCAGCGCCGATTCGATAGTGATCGGGAGCGACGGCGTCTCCCGCCTCGACGTTCGGGGCACGATCCGCACTCACGACGGCGCGCTCGTCTTCATGACGAACACCGGGCGGATCATGCTGCCCCCTGACGCGCTGGCCCGGTACGCCGCGGGCGAGACGATTACCTCTGACGAGATGTTCGCCCGCAGTTGCCCGCTGTTCGAGACCAGCGCCGAAGGCTACGAATGGCTCAACACGGCAGTGACCGTTGCGTACCACGACGTGGCCTTGGCGCACGTCGACTACCGCATCTACCGTTTCGTGTGACCCTCAGGCGACGCCGGCAGATGTGGATCACGACGACCGCGGTGCTGAGCGGAATCGGTGCTACCACGGTGATCTCGACAGCGCCGGCGGCCCACCTCTAAGGGCGCCACCGGCGCCATTGTGGGCATCGGTTTGCAGCGCGTCGGTCACGTCCTGTTGTTGTCATGACTGAGACGTAGGATGGGCATGGCTCGGAGCCGGCCAGAACGGTTCCCCGTCGGCATTCGCAACGGGGAGGCACGTATGGCCGTGGAAGAGGTGAGAGGTCGCCTTCGACAGAAGCTCGAGGAGATTGTGGGCGCCGAGGAGACGAGCTATCTGATGGACCGCCCGCCGGGCGGTTGGTCAGACCTCGTGACGAATCAGACCCTCACCGACAAGCTCGACGCGCTCCGCCAGGAGATGAGAGCCGAACTCGCGGGCGTGAGAGCCGAGCTCAGCGCCTTGAGCGCGTCGGTCGACAACCGTCTACGCAAGCAGACCTGGATCACGACTACGGCGATGCTGACTGGAATCGGCGCCGCCACCGTGGTCGCGACGCTCGCCTGAGAGCCCCGCACCTCCTCGGAGTATCTAACACGCTCCCGGGCACGACGCATCAGGAATCGCGGAGCATCGGTTTGGCAGACCGTTATGCACGCCTTGGGGGCGGGCTGTCCGACGCCCAGGTCGCGTTCCAGTGGGAGTCCGTTCCTGACCAATAGGGGCTAGGGCCGATGACATCGTGCAGGCGCGAACGACGCGGCGTATCTTGCTCCTCGTAGCCAGCGCGGTCGCCAGGGGACGCCATGAAGGTCTTGTTTGTGCTCACGACCGGAACCGCGGACGCGACGAAGGCTTCGCTCCCGTTCCACTTGGCCGCCAACGGTTCCGTCGAGGTCGGCGACGAGCCGCACATCCTGCTCGCCGGCGACGGAACCGAGTACTTGCTCGGCGATGCGCTCGACTCCGCGCAAGGCGTCGGTGTGCCGCCGATGCGGGAGCTCGTTGCCAAGCTCCGGGACCACGAAGTCCCCGTCTACGTCTGAAGGGGCTGCGCGGACGCCCGTGGGGCGACCGAAGCGGATCTGGCCAAGGTGGGCGGCAGCTACGTCACGCCGCCGGATGCAGCACGCCTCCTCAGGGAGGCGGAGCGCGCACTCACGTTCTGACCGCGGTGACGGGGTGCGCCGCCACGGCGGCGTAGTGCCGGCGACGTTGAACGGTTACGTTTGACCGTCGGTGGCTGCGACGGTGCGAGCAGGGGTTTTGGCGGCGGTCGTCTGTGCGACCTCCACATCGTTGGGACTCGGACCCGGGGTGACCGATCGGGCCGCGGCAGGCAGCGGCGCGGCCCCGGTCGTCGCCGAGATCGAGGCTCCGAGGGCGGTCGCCGCGTACGAGCGCTTCGAGGTCACGGGCACGATCACGCCTGAGCCGGCGAACCCCTTCGACCCGGCCCAGATCGACGTGCAGGTGGTCCTGCGGGCGCCAGACCAGTCTGAGCAGCGCGCTTTCGGCTTCTACTACCAGCGCTTCCGGCGTCGCCTCGTCAACGGCGCGGAGCAGGTCGAACCGAGGGGCGAGCCCGTCTGGAAGACCAGGTTCGCGCCGCCGGTGGCGGGGCGGTGGGAGTGGCGCTGGGAGGTGACGACCCCAGCTGGGAGCACGGCAACTGGGTGGCAGACGCTCAAGGTCCGGCGCAGCAACAACCCGGGGTTCGTGCGGCGCAGTGCCCGCGACGCTCGCTACCTCGCGTTCGACGACGGGTCGCCGTACTTCGCGATCGGCGAGAACACCGGCTGGTACGACGCCCGCGGCACGTTCGCCTACGACGACTGGTTCAAGGCGCTCGCCCGCCAGCGCGCCACCTACGGGCGAATCTGGATGCCATCGTGGGCATTCGGCATCGAGTGGAACGACACCGGCCTCGGCGATTACCGCGACCGCCTGGATCGAGCGTGGCAGCTCGACCACGTCCTCGAGGAGGCGAAGCGACGCGGCATCCACGTCGTGTTGTCCCTGCTCAACCACGGCGCGTTCTCGACTCTCTTCAACAGTGAGTGGGCCGACAATCCCTACAACGCCGCCAACGGCGGACCGCTCGCCTCGCCGGGCGAGTTCTTCACTAACGACGAGGCGCGGGCGCTGTTCAAGCAGCGCCTCCGTTACGTCGTCGCCCGGTGGGGCTACTCAACCCACGTGCTCGCCTGGGAACTTTGGAACGAGGCTGAGCTCACCGACGGCTACGCCTCGGCGGCCTCAGTCGCCTGGCACCGCGAGATGGCCGACGAGCTGCGGCGCCTCGATCCCGCCGACCATCTCGTGACCACGAGCTTCGCCTTGGCCGGCAACGACCCCGCGGTGTGGGCAAACGCTGGCCTCGACTACACCCAGCTGCACGCCTACGCGCGGGTCGGGTTCAACGGCAGGGTGCTGGAGCTGTTCTCGAATGTCGCCGCTCACGTGAGCGACCTGACCACGGAGCGGCTTGACGAGACTGACCAGCCGGTGATTTTCGCTGAGCTCGGAGTTGACGCCCGGGGCCCGGCCGAGACCGAGGACGCCGACCCGGACGGGATCGGCATCCACGACGGTCTCTGGGCGGGCGCGCTCTCGGGCGGTGCAGGCACCGCGATGACGTGGTGGTGGGACAACCTCATCGACGTGCAGCCCTGGCGCTACTACCCGATGTTTGGCTCGGTGGCCCGTTTTCTCGATGGCGTTGCATGGGACCGCGCGCAGCTCGGCCCGGCCACTGCCACGGCGGAATCGCCGTCACGTCCCCTCGTCGTGCACGGGCTGCAAGGCCCCGCGCGCGTGTTGCTCTGGGTCAAGGACGACGCCTACCAGTGGAAGACACCCGAGCGGGTTCGAGTCGCCGACGCCACGGTCACGATCGACGCGCTTGCGCTGGGCCGCTGGTGCGGGAGCTGGTGGGATACCTGGGAAGGCGAGGCGGGCCCCCGCGTGAAGGTCGAGGGCGGAGGGACCGTCGTTGTCGAGGCGCCGGCGTTCGTAGGCGATGTCGCCTTTCGCCTCCAACCATGCCGGCAGTAGCCCGAGCATCGGTTCGACGGACCGATGGTCAGGGGGCAGCTGTCCGGACGTCATTCGAACCGAGAGGGGTTCGCGCTAGCGACTCGCCGACGATCGCTGTGATTTTGGCGCATCACTAGGCGTGTCGTGCCAGAGACCAGTACTCCATCGCGCGAGGGTCTCCTGCCCGAGTTCTTGCACCGAAGGCCAAAGATTGGAGCCTCTTATGTCGTCGGAGAGTGGCTCGATCTCGAGTTCATCTAGGTCGTCCTCGACGGTACGCAGTGAGCGGCGACTCTTCACAGCCAATGTGTTCGGTGGCCCCGTCTCCGACGCGTACTCAAGCGCGACCAGCTCACGAGCGATGTTCAGGACTGCCGTCCAGTCAGGGCGGAGTTCAGCTGATTCTCCGACGAATTCCTCGAGTTCAGATCGCCGCGCAAGGCCGTAGCAAAAGCGAGTTCCGCGGGTTCTCATCCTGAGCACGCCGGCCCTCTCGAGCATCTGACACTCCTCAGCGACGTTCCGCTTCACATACGACGTCGCCTCCGCGAGGCGTGCAACGCTAAAGCGCCCGCCGCGTCGCGAAAGGAGGAATCGAAGGATCTCTGTACGCGCGCCTAGACCGAAGATCGCCCGAAGTCGAAGCCACACGAGCGAGGGCCTTTGTAGGTCCGGCAGCGCGGATCGCCCCGTTACTTGATAGGACCTGGGTTCCATTGCCCCAGGCCAATGAACTCCGGCGTGGTTCCCGACAGTGGCCGCGAACTCGCCGAACCGCTCTCGGGCGTCGTCAGGCTGCTGACGCAGCAGGTTCTTGAGGCGAACCTTCGAAACAAACCGCCAGTTGTGAATGCACCAGTCGGTTACCTCATCACGAAGCCGCGGGTCAGTGTCGCCGAGCCAAGCGGTAAAGAGAATGAGTGGCTCGGGGTCAACCGCCCACTCTTCGTGGGTCGATGCCCATCCCGAGACGCCGAGTTCGACCCAAGCGCCCCACGCGAGAGCGAGTGCTTGATCGATGAATGTCCTCGGAGCCGTGCGCTGCCTAGAGGTCGCCATCGGACACCTCGCAACCGAGCAGCGGAAGAATGCGAGTGAGTTCTTGCTTGAACCCCTGGGACGGGTCCTGGCTGCGAGTCCACCGAGCGGCGTTAAGCAGCTCCGAACGGCTCGCAGGCAGATTCTCCAAGTCAGCGAAATGCTTGCTTCGCTCGCCCTGGTCAACGCAGGCGTAGAGCTTGAAGCAGATGAGATCCTCGCGAGCCGGTAGGTGGACTTCGAGACCGCCGTACCGTCGGATCGTGACACGTTCCTCGAGGCCTGGAGGCAATCCGAAGTCGATGAGCCCAGCGGGGCCGGTGTTCAGCCAGCGGTCGCCAAGACCAAAAGCGTCGCCGACCTCACGGGCGGCATCCTGAAGGAAGTCGGGGAGGGAATCGGCCTTCGTATAGCCATCCCGGCTTGGCAGGCCCACGACGTCCAAGTCCGCCGTCGGGCGCCTGACCAATCCGAGCATGAGGAGGCTTCCGCCTCCGATGACAAGAATCCCGCATGAATGGCCGCGTTCGGCCAGAGTCTCGCCTAACGCTTCGATTGCTTCTTCGAGACCCGCTCGCTCGAACATGCTGAGAGTATAACATGCTCGCTATGAGAGTATAATATGCTCTTAACGAGCACCTAAGGTACTCGACCGCAGGCCGCTGCGATAGGGCCAGGGAAGAAGGAGGGCACGCGACAGGGCGCTCGGCCTGCAGAAGCAAGCCGGGCCACTATGGCTCCGCTGACTCTTTAGGCGGCGCAGCCGCGAGATCGACCATCTCATCAACAGACCGAATGCCAATCTGCGAGCTAGTGGTGCGTCGCGGATTTGGTGGTGGGTCAGGGTGGCTTTCCTCGCTTTGACCCGGTCCCCGGATAGTGGTCCAGCTGTTGTGGGAGTCCAACGCCCAGCATGCTGGGATGGAGGACACCACGATGAAGCGACGTCGACTCACTCCCGAGCAGATCGTGCGGAAGCTGCGCGAGGGCGACCGCATGTTGAGCGAGGGCACGGATCTGGTCGAGGTGCTGCGGCATCTCGAGGTCTCGGAGTCGTCCTGGGCGCGGTGGCGCGCGCAGTACGGCGGCATGAGAGCCGATGAGGCGAAGCGCCTGCGGGAGCTGGAGCGGGAGAACGCCCGGCTCAAGAAGTTGCTCGCGGAGGCGGAGCTTGACAAGGCGATGCTCAAGGAGCTGGCGGAGGGAAACTTCTGACCCCGGACCGTCGCCGGCGCGCGGTGCGCCGCCTGACGGAGCATTTCGGGGTCTCGGAGCGCCGGGCGTGTCGGGTGGCCGGTCAGCACCGCTCGACGCAACGGCTCGCGTCGCGGCCGCGACCGGCGGTCGAGGAGAAGCTTCGGCGCCGTCTGCGGGAGATCGCCCGTCGCCATCCGCGGTGGGGGTGGAAGAGGGCGCACACGATCCTGCGCCGGGAGGGCTGGACCGTGAACCGCAAGCGCACCCGCCGGTTGTGGCGAGACGAGGGGCTGCGCCGCCCGGCACCGTGTCGCCGGAAGCGGGCCCGCCCACCCGGTGGTGGCGAGCTGGGGCGCGCCGAGCGCCCGAATCACGTGTGGGCCCTGGACTTCCAGTTCGATGAGACCGCGGACGGCCGCCGGATCAAGCTGTTGAACATCGTCGACGAGCACACCCGCGAAGCGCTCGCCATGCGTGTCGGACGCACCTGCACCGCCGAGGACGTGATCGCGGTGATCGAGGCCCTCGTCGCCGAGCGGGGCGCGCCAACACATCTGCGGATGGACAACGGTCCCGAGCTCATCGCGTGGGCGCTGCGCGACTGGTGTCGCCTCGCCGGCACCGCGACGAGCTACATCGAGCCGGGCTCCCCGTGGGAGAACCCGTTCGTCGAGAGCTTCAACGGTCGCGTCCGCGACGAGCTGCTGAACATCGAAGAGTTCGGCTCCCTCCTCGAAGCCGAGGTCCTGGTCGAGGCCTGGCGCGTCGAGTACAACACCTACCGGCCCCACTCGTCGCTCAGCGGGCTCACCCCCACCGAATACGCCGAGCACTGCACCATCAGCCAGCCAGCACTCCCATGACACCCGGACCACTCAACGGGGCCCCGTCAGCTTGACTTTGGCGATGATGTCTTGGGTGGTCTTGTGCCAGACGAACGGGGTGGGGTCGTCGTTCCAGTGTGATGCCCAGAGGTCGATGGCGTCGATGAGCGCGTCGACGGAGTCGAAGCTGCCGTCGCGTAGGCGCCGGTTCGTGAGTTGCGCGAACCAGCCCTCGACCAGGTTCAGCCACGACGAGCTGGTCGGGGTGAAATGCAGATGCCATCGTTCTCGGCGCGGGTGAGCGAGCCAGTCCGCCACGGGCGGGGCGGAGTGCGCCGAGAGGTTGTCCAACACGACGTGTACGTCGAGCGCACGCGCGACGTGCAGATCGATCCATTTGAAGAACGCCAGGACGTCGGCGCTGGTGTGGCGCTTGCGGGTGCGGTGCAGCACTTCACCGGTCCCGATGTTCAGCGCCGCGAAGAGATCGATCGTGCCGTGACGCTTGTAGTCGTGGGTCATCGTCTTGGCGCGCCCGGGTTTGAGCGGCAACGACGGCTGGGTGCGATCCAACGCCTGGCACTGGGTCTTCTCGTCGAAGGAGAACACCACCGCCCGCTCGGGCGGATCGAGATACAAGCCGACCACGTCGACGAGCTTCGCTTCGAAGTCGGGGTCGCCAGAGAGCTTGAACGTGTCGACCTTCCACGGCCGCAGCTTCCGTGCCTTCCAGATCCGCGCCACCGTGTCCTTGCCGACCCCGTGACGTGCGCCCAGCGCACGGGTCGACCACGCCGTCGACCCGTCATCGGGAACCGTGTGCAGCGTGTCCGACACGATCGCCTCGACCGTGGACCGATCGATCGCAGGCCTACGGCCCCGGCCCGGCGCGATCACCCCGACGCCATCAACACCCACCGCACCAAAACGCGCACGCCAACGCCTCACCGTGTCCGGCGTCGTGTCGCAACGCCGAGCGATCTCCTCGTTCGCCACCCCATCCGCCGCCAACAACAACGCCTTGGCCTGCACGACCTTGCGATGCGGCAACGAACGCGAGCGAGCAATCACCACCAACTCGGCCCGCTGACCCCTCGTGACCCTCAACGGAGCTGCGACCACCACCGCCATCATCGCAGCCTAACCCACCCTGCTATTTCAGCGACGCACCACTAGGGACTTCCCGAGTCGCGGCCACACGAGAACTCGGGTAACTCAAGCCGAGGCCCGCAGCGACGATCGACTTGGAATCGGACGTGCGCCGTTCGTGAGCAAGGATGTAGAGGCGCGCGGTTCGAAAGCCGTAATGCTGCGAAGTTGCCTCTGTCCGAGCGGGCGCCATTTGCGGTCGAGCCGATCAGTTCAACCCCCCGCGAGTCCGACGCCTATGACAGAATCTGCCCGTCTCAGACGCAGCCTTTTGCGGGAGGGAGCAATGAAGTGCCAAACCCTGACACCCTTCCAGATCTTTGGCAATCAAGTTCGGTATGTGGTTCCGCTGTTTCAACGCCCCTACGTTTGGAGCCGTGAGCAGCAGTGGGAGCCTCTATGGGACGACATTCGAACCGTCGCTGACCGGATACTGGATGGACAAGGCTCGGCTGGAAGCCCGGATCCGCCAGCTCCCCACTTCCTTGGCGCGATCGTGCTCGATCAGCAACTCGTTCCTGCGAGCTACATCGATGAGCGCCACATCGTCGACGGCCAGCAGCGGCTGACGACGTTACAGATATTGCTGGACGGCGCCCAATGGATCGCTCAGCAACACGGCAACCAAAATGACGCCAGTGCGCTACAGACGCTCGTGTTGAACAACGCTGCGATCGCCTCTTCACCCAACGACGTATTCAAGGTTTGGCCTTCGAACTACGACCAGGCTGCTTTCCGATCAGTCATGGACGACGATCTCAAGACGACAGCCGAACCCGAAGGAAGTCGAATCGCTGAGGCGCACACCTATTTCTGCCGAGAGATCTCCGAGTGGATCGAACCTCTCGGCGATCCCGACAAGTGTCGGCAGCGACTTCACGCTCTGACGCTCGCACTGACCCAGTACTTGAGGCTCGTTGTGATCGATCTTGAGCCCGGCGACAACGCTCAAGTCATATTCGAGACGCTGAATCACAGAGGTGCGCCTCTTCTTGCCGCTGATCTCGTGAAGAACCTCCTGTTTCAAGCGGCTGCCATGGCCCACGACGACGTCGAGGCTCTGTACAACGACCATTGGAAGTGGTTTGACACCGAACAATGGCGCCGAGAAGTGAGACAAGGGCGCCTTCGGCGCCCCCGCATCGACGTCTTTCTCAACTACTGGCTTGTCGAAAAGAGTCGGCGCGAGGTGCCGAGCGACCGAGTATTCGCGGACTTTCGAGACTTCGTCGCGACGGGCAACTCGGACGCTTCAGATCTGATGTCTGAACTCGCGGAGTCTGCTGGCGTCTATGACCAACTTGAGCACCAGGAATGGACGTCTGCCGAGGGCACCTTCTACTACCGAGTCTTGGCGGTCCAGGAGGCGTTTGTCTGGGGCCCGCTTCTCTTGTGGTTGTTTGGCCAACCGAACAGCCGTATTTCGGTCGAGCAACGCTGGGTCGCACTTGGCGCGATCGAGAGTTGGTTGACACGCAGGATGATCTGCAGACTGACCACGAAGGGATACAACAATCTCGTACTAGACCTGATCAATTCGCTACATGGACAGCAACCACCACTGGTTGGAGACTTCATTGTTGAGTTCCTGACCGAGCAAACGGCGGACGCACGCGTGTGGCCTGACGACGCTGCGATTGTAGAGGCCGTTCTCGGTCAGCCGCTTTACACCGCGATCACTCGGGCGCGCCTTCGGATGATTCTCGAAGCTATCGAGGATCACTACCGAACTCCGAAGACCGAGGAGCAGCATTGCCCGCGAGGAGCTCTCACAATTGAGCACCTTCTTCCCCAGGGCTGGCGTGAACACTGGCCTCTGCCCGCAGACGACGAGCCGGAGGAGGTGTTGGCCGTACGCCGAGACCGCGCCCTTCATACATTGGGAAATCTCTCGCTCGTCACCAGCAAGCTGAACCCCAGTATGTCGAATCGTCCGTGGACCAACGACGCCGCCGCAGCCCGCGGCTTACCGCCGAAAGGCAAGTACGCTTACATCAACGAGAGCAGCGTGTTGCTGATGAACAAGAAGATCTTGGAGGGCTGGCCCTCAGCCTGGGACGAGGACGCCATAGCGACTCGAGGCAAACGTCTCGCGAGCGCGGTGGTGGAAGTCTGGCCGCGAGGCGAACCTGCTACCAATTAGTGCTCTGCTCGATCTCGTCATCGAGCGCCGCGAACCTCACCGCGCCGTTCGTAGTCTCCTTCAGCGCGGGCAGATCACCAGGAGACCACCTCATCGGGAGACCGGTGCTCATTAAAGAGCCGCGCTGTCACACTCGAGACATAGGATGAGAATGGCTCGGAGCCGGCCGTGATGGCTTCCCGTTCGTGTCAGCACGGGGAGGCCGCATGGCTGTGGAAGAAGTGCGAGTTCGGCTACGGCGGAAGCTCGAGGGGATCGTGGGTGCCGAGGAGACGAGCTATCTGATGGATCGTCCGCCGGGCGGCTGGACTGATCTGTTGACCAATCAGAGCCTCACGGACAAGCTCGACGCGCTCCGGCATGAGATGCGAGCCGAGATCGGGGGGCTTCGGACCGAGGTGCGCGAGGGGTTTGCCGCAATCCGAGGCGAGGCGGCCGAGACCCGGGGCTCTTTCGATTCGAAGCTCAGCGAACTGAGCGCCTCGGCGGCTTCGGCGCCAAACCTGGGTTTCGACGAGCGCGCTGATCACCGGCCTCGGCCTGGCCTTCGCGATAGCCCGCTTCGCCTGATCCACCTCCTTTCCACGGCTCTCGGTTCACGGCAGAGCACACGCGGACAGGAGACCGTTCGGAGACCGGTGCTCATTAGCCCCGATTAGTCTTCGATCGAGTTCTCTCTAGTCGATGAGTTCGTGCTCACTTCGCCCGTCGATTCCCACAACCCGGGCAATTTTGGGGACGCGCAGAAGGGGGCGGTTCACCGTGAACTCAGCCGGCGGGGACGATGTGGGCCCGCGAGAGAGCGTGTGCGTCGTCCAGCGGATCACCCGGCAAGATCTCGAGATGGACGATCGTCTGGTCGCCGCTAGGGACCAAGTCCACGACACGAGCGACCACCGGGTCGATCTCGTCAGCAGCTACGACGATCGCGCCCTCGTAGATCAGCGATGGGTCGCGCGCCTCGTGAAGCAGTGTCCAGACGAAGCCCGTGCTGTCGACCTGCTGCACATCGCAGGAAATGTCGATCTGCACAGGTGGACCGCCCACGCTCAGCGCTTCTTTGCTGGCTTCTTCTCGCTCTTCTGCATGTCGCCGACGAGCTTGGGATCGGGATCGAAGGGAGGAGGCTCCGGGACCTTCGGGGCTTCGGGTGGCTGGGGGCTCGCTGTCGAGTCCTTCGACTCTCGGTCGCTCATTTAACGCTCCCCATTCAGCCCGTTAGGTAACCCGAACCACCGAGCGCGGACGTCCACCTCGACCCTCGGCAAACGTCACGAGGCTGGCGGCGTCCTCGTCCCAGAGCTTGAGGCGCACCGAGCCCAGCGCCCCGAAGAGCGAGACCCTCGGCACACCGTCGAAGATCGAATTCTCGTCGTGCGCACGCGGCAAGTTGTAGTTGGGAATCTTCGGGTTGAGGTGGTGGACATGGTGGAAGCCAATATTTGCGCTGAAGAACTGCAGAAGCCTCGGCAGCCGCAGGTAGGAGCTCCCGCGCATGGCCGCGTCTCCGTAGCTCCATTTCTGTGAGCGCTCCCAGTAGGTGCCGTCGAATTGGTGCTGAACGTAGAAGAGCCAGATACCCGTCCCCCCGGCGAGCGGGACGAGCGGCGCCTGCACGAGCAGGAACTCGCGCCAGCCAAGCCACCAACAGAGCGCACCGACCATGAGCACGATCGCCAGGTCGGTGCCCCAGACGCTGCGCTTGATCCGGGGGCGGGCTGAGCGAGGAACCCAACGTGGCATGACCACCATCGACCAGATCGGCCCGAACCCGAACATCACCAAGGGGTTTCGGAACAACCGGTATCCGAGACGCCCCCGCCATGACCGCGCGTCGTACTCAGCGACCGTAAGAGTTCGAATGTCCCCAGTGCCACGACGATCGAGATCGCCGGCGGTTGCATGATGAACGGCGTGGTCGTGTCGCCATTGCGCAAAGGGTGTGATGACGATTACCCCCAGGACCGCACCAACGCACGCGTTCGCGCGACGGCTCCGCAGGAATGAGCCGTGCGCGCAGTCGTGAAAGAGGATGTATGTCCGGAGCAGGAACCCGGCTGCCGGCACCGCCAACGCCAACACGAGAAGGTAGGACACCTGGAGCGCCAGGTACATCAGCACCCAGAGCCCGATGAACGGAACGACCGAGGTGGCAAGCGCGAACAGGCTCCGCCCGAGGTTCGGTGACGCGTGGCGATCCAAGCTCGCGCGCGCGGGTGGTCTTACCTGGTGCGACGCCCCGGAACCGGAAATCGGGTCGCGCAGGCGTTCAACTCCTGGCGAGCTCAGACCCCCAGCGTAGTGGGACTCGAATCGAACCAATCGACGGGGCACTTTGAAGGACGGCGCTGCACGCGTCCGGCCGCGAACTAACCGCTGGCTTCGGGAGCCAGAGTCTCGAGCGCACTGCGAACCTTCACGAGCTCGAAGCGCATGACTTCGGCCTGACGTCCGGCAGTTCGAGGGTAGGAAAGCGTGACCATCGGTTTCGGGACGCCCCGATGGTCACATCGGACCGTCGCCGATCAGCAGACGGCTGTGGCCCCGGGCGCTTGACGATGAGGTTCGCGAGTGATATCGCGGCGCGCAGCCTCAACCCCCCCAGGAGGTAGCTCATGCCCGTGCTTGCTCGAGTAGACGCCAATCGCCGTCGTCGGTTCCGTACCGCCATCGCGGTCGTCGCGGCCGCCGCGACGGCCAGCGTGTCCACCCTCGCCGTCCGCCCGTTGCTCTCGGGGGCGTCGGTCGAGGAGGGTACCGGCGACGAGGACGTCCTGACCGGCGCCGACAACGACAACGCCGCCAACACGAACATTCAGCCGCCCGCCGTCACGGCAAAGCAGCACCTCGACAACACCGACCTGCTCAAGGGCAAGAACGGCAAGGACCTCCTGATCGGCCGCACCGGCGACGACGTGCTCCTCGGTCAGGATGGCGATGACATCCACATCGGTGGTCTCGAGAGCGGTACGAGCCCCATCCCGAACTCCGACGTCATCTTCGGCGAGAAGGACAAGGACATCAACATCTGGGCACCCGGTGACGGCAGCGACCTGTTCGACGGTGGACCGGCGAAGGACACCATGATCCTCTCGCAGGTTGTCAACACCGCGCTCGAGGTGACGCTGTTCGACTTCAACGGCCGTCAGGTTCCGCGGGTGACGATCGACGAGCGGCCGCAGTTCTCGTGCACCATCGAACGGTCGCCGGCCATCGACGGGCTCAACGTGGACGCGGTCGTGCGTTTCTTCGCCAACGGCATTCTGGCTGTGACCGTCCGGCTCCTCAGCGTGGAGCGGGTGCTCTGCCCCAGCCCCACCCTGGGGATGGTCAACGTGGCCAACATCGGCGACGGGGAGGACGAGTTCGTCGAGGTGCCGCTCACGGACTTCGGTGGCGTCCTCGGCGCCATCCTTTCCGGCACCACCTGACAACGACGGCCTTTCCGATCTCCTCAGAACCTGGGGAACGAGCAGAGGGCGCTCGCCGAGCGCCCTGTGCTCGCCGGGCAGATTCGAAAAGACCGGTGCTTATCGGCGCTCCTCGTTGTCACAGTCCGGACGTAGGATGAGAGTGGCTCGGAGCCGGCCTCGACGCCTTTCCGTCCGCGTTCAGCACGGGAGGCCCGATGGCTGTCGAGGAAGTGCGAGTTCGGCTCCGGCGGAAGCTCGAAGGGGCATTTGGTGCCGAGGAGGCGAGTTATCTGATGGATCGGCCACCGGGCGGCTGGAGCGATCTGGTCACCAACCCGATCCTCGACGCAAAGTTTGTCGCGGTCGACCACAGGTTCGACGCGGTCGAGCATAGGTTCGACGCGAGATTCGATGTCTTCGACGCCAAGCTCGACGCCCTGGAGAATCGTGTACTGGCGGCGGTCGACCGGCGCCTGCGCGCCCAGACCTGGGTCTCGACCTCTACCCTCGTGACCGGTCTCGGCCTCGCGTTCGCGATTGCTCGCTTCGGCTGAGCGGCTCCTGGTCGGGTAGCCCGACACCCGATCGTTCAATTCCTCCTCACACTCCCTTCTCACTATCGAGGAGCGGAGGAGTGTGCGAGGCAAGCGGCGAACGGTGCGGGACCTCTGCGAGGCGTGGTACCGCCACGTCGAGCCCGATCTCTCGGCGTCGGTCGCGCCCGAGTACCGCCGCCTCCTCGACCGCCGCATCCTGCCGCGGCTCGGCCGGTTGCCGCTGTCGAAGCTCGCGCCCGCCGACCTCGACCGCTGGTACGGCGAACTCCGTTCCGGTGACAACAGCAGGCCGCTCGCCGCCAACTCGGTGCGGCGCATCCATTCCGTGCTCCATCGGGCGCTCGACCAGGGTGTTCGCTGGGGCTGGCTGGATGCGAATCCGGCGAACCGGGCGAGCCCGCCGGCCGTTCGCCGGCCCGAGCTCACCGTTCCTGATCCGACCACGGTCGCCCGCGTGATCGCTGAGGCCCGGCGTACGAGCCCCGCACTCGCATGCTTCCTGCGACTCGCGGCCACCACCGGCGCGCGCCGGGGCGAGCTGTGCGCGCTGCGTTGGTGCGACGTCGATTTCGAGGCGGCCTCGCTCACGATCCGCCACGGCGTGGTGGAGCACCCGACTCGTGGCGTGGTGGTGCAGGACACGAAGACCCACGCAGCCCGCCACCTCGCGCTCGATCCGACCACCGTCGACGTACTGGGGGCGCACCGGAACGGAGCCGCCGACGACGCCTTCCTCTTCTCCCATGCTTCCGACGGATCGCGACCCTGGCGACCCCACTACGTCACGCTCGCCTTCACCCGCCTCCGCAACCGTCTGGGGCTCCCATCCGTCCGCCTGCACGACCTGCGCCATTTCGCGGCAACGCAGCTGTTAGCCGGTGGCCAGGACGTGCGCACCGTCGCCGGTCGGCTCGGCCACGCCGACGCGTCGGTCACGCTCGGCACGTACGCCCATTTTCTCGCCGTCGCCGACCGGCGCGCCGCCGAGCTCCTCGGCCAGTTGCTGGACTGACCGCGAACACGAACGCGCGAGGAAGCCTCGGTTCGCAGCGAGCGGTGACGGGCAGGATTCGTTCTGGGACAGACGAAGGGACCAGCAATGCCGGTGGATCGAGGAAGTGACAGCCGCGGGCCCTACTACCAGTGGGGCGGCAGCGGGCGGAAGTACCACGACACGTCGGGTGACTCGTCCAGCCGGAATCGGGCCCGGCGGCAGGCGACGAAACAAGGCCCGGCGGCGCGTTCCTGGGGCTGTCGAGGCTGACGGTCAGCTCGCCCGGACGCAGAGCGCGACGCCGGGGAACTCGTAGCCCGGGCCGACCTTCAGCGGCGCGCATGCTTCCTCGAGCTGCGCCATGAACTCTTGCCGTTGTTGGCCGGAGAGGTCTCGGAGCACGAGGGCGATCGGCCCGGCGATGTCCTCGGTCATCGTGACGAAGTCGTCGAAGGCTGCGTACGGGAAGGTGACCCGCACCGCCTCGACGACGACATCGGTGAAGCCGGCGCCGGCGAGAAGCTCGCGAACATGTGTCTCGTCGCCCAGCCTCGTCGGGCTCGGAGTGGTCGGTTCGGGCGGCGGCATGTGGCCCAACCCGACCAGGGTCATCATCATCAGCGTGAAGTAGGGGTTGTGCTCGGGCGCTCCCCAAACCGCGAACGCGACCCGCCCGCCCGGCCGAAGAACCCGGTACGTCTCCGAGAACGCCGCGTTCGGGTCGGGCATGAGCATGTACCCGAACCGGCACAGGACCCTGTCGACCGAGTCGCTTTCGAGATCGATGTTCTCGCCGTCGATGACCCGGTAGTCGACGTTCGCCGCGCCGACTTCCTTTCCGCGGCGCCGAGCGACGTCGAGCATCGTCTCCGAGAAGTCGCTCGTGATGAGGTGGCCGTCCCCGATGAGGGTCGCCGCCTCGTAGCCGGTGTCTCCCGCCCCCGCGGCCAACTCGAGCACCGTGTCGCCGGGGCCGGCGTCCAACTCGCGGACCATCCACGCCCGGACCGGCGTCATCGCCTCCTCGATGAACGCCCGGTGGCGCTCCCATCCGAGCGCGACGGCCTCGGCGATGTCG
>JBOGFL010000651.1:0-6509 GCA_050743285.1 Acidimicrobiia bacterium | reverse complement strand
CTGTCACACCGTAGCTCGCCGACGCCCGAGCCGACACAAATCGACCAATCACGAACGCCCCCGCTCCAGCCATCCGGCGGGTGCGTACGTGAACAGTGAGGCCGCGCTCAAAGCCCTACAACCGGGGGGAGCTCAGAAGAGCCAACAAGATGCGGAGATGCCAGATACCTCTTAGGCGTGCACGCGGCGGCGCCGAACTGGCCGCCGGTTGCGGCGCACAGAGCGAGGAAGCCTGCGAAGGCGCGGTTGGCGCGTGCGAGGTTCACGGCTGCTCCCGCAGGAGACGTTCGAGGCGCTGCCGGGTCCGAGGGTCGGCGCGGGCTTCGTCCACGAAGTGTGCGACCGCCGCCTCGCCGTAGTCCCGCACGACCATGCGCACCGCGATGGCGGCCTCGTCGGGGACCGCCGGCTCGTACGCGTACCCGCGTCCCGCTCGATGTCGGCGCAGCACGTCCTTCTTGGCCAGGCGAGCCATGACCGTCATCACCGTCGTGTACGCCAGGGGCGGCCGCCGCCGTCCGTTGAGCCGACCGAGCACGTCTCGAACCGTGAGCGGCCCGGCGGACCCCCACAGGACGCGCATCACGTCGGTCTCGAGCGGTCCGAGGAGCCCTCCGGTGGTCGCGGGCATCGACCGTCATTGTCTACTACGACAGGGTCGTAGTAGAGTCGGCGTAGATGGAGGAGCTGAGCCTGCAGGCGGTGGCCGAGCGCACCGGCGCGAGCATGGGACAGCTCCGCGAGTGGCGAGCCGCCGCGCTCATTCCGCCTGGGGAGAGTCTCTCGCTCGAAGACTCCGAGCGTGTCCGGCTGATTTGCTTCCTCGTGCAGCGTGGATTCAGTCCCCGCGCGATCGCGGACGCCGAACGCAACTGGCCTGGCCTGTTCGATGACTTCGTGGCGCAGCTTTTTCCCGACGGCCGCTTCCCGACGTATTCGATCGGCGAGGCCGCGGCGCGGTCGGGCCTCGACGCGGATCTGGTGCAGCGCGTGTGGGAGGCCGCGGGGCTGCGGGAGCTCGGCTACGCCGCGGACGACGAGGACGTCGATGCCCTTCGTGCCCTCGCCATCGCGCTCGGCGTCGGCCTTCCCGAGGGCGCGGTGGTCGAGATGGTCAGGGTGTACGCCGACGCACTCCGGCGGGTCGCGGAGGCGGAGGTGCGCCTCGTGCACTTCCACCTGCACGAGCGGCTCCGAGCAACGGGCCTCTCGGCCGAAGAGACCAAGCGAGTGACCGACGAGGCGTCCCAGCGACCGCTGGGTCTCGTTGAGCCCGCCGTTGTGTACTTCCATCGTAAAGGTTGGTCCAGCGCGCTCCGCGACGACCTGGCGCTGCACGTCGCCGAGGAGGCGGGCCTGTCGGAGATCGCGGGAGTCCCCGGGACGCTGTCGGTTGCCGTGGTGTTCACCGACCTGTCGCGTTTCACCCCGCTGACCGAGGCGATGGGAGATGCGGTCGCCGCCGAGATCGTCGAGCGCCTCTCGAGCATCGTCCGCACGGTCGTCGGTGAGTGGCACGGCCGGATTGCCAAGCAGATCGGCGACGCCTACATGCTCGTGTTCTTCGAGCCGCGCTGCGCCGTCGCCTGCGCGCTGGAGATCGAGCGACGCGCCGCAGCCGAGCCGCATTTCCCCGCGGTGCGCGCCGGGGCCAATTGGGGACCGGTGCTCTACCGCGAGGGTGATTACGGGCTCTCCTGACGGTGATCTGGGTCATGCTGCGGCCTGATCGAGTGCTCGTTCGTGTGGGAGTGGGAGGTTGATGGGTCCGCAGGCGAGCATGACGAGCGCGAGGGCGGCGTCGGCGGTGTGGAAGCCGTAGCCGCGTCGGATGATGAGCCGGACTTTGCTGTTGAGTCCTTCGACGCGGCCGTTGCTGATGTCGTGCTCGAGCGCGTTGACGATCAGGCCGCGGCGTTCGCGCATGGTCCGCGCGGCTTTGACGAAGGGCGCGAGCCGGGATCGTTGCGCCCTGGCGACCCAACGGTCCAACAGCGAGATCGCGTCGGCGGGTTCGAGATCACCGTCGAAGATGGCCCGGAACTGTTCTTTCATCTCGTACGCGCGCCAGATCATGCCGCGTCGGCGGCGGATCTGCGCGAGCTGGTCGGCTTGACGTTCGGTGAGGTCCTCGGGGTTCTTCAACAGCGCCCAACGCGCGCCCTTGAAGTTCTTCGCCCAGCGGTCGTCGGGAAGCCGCCGCAGCTGTTGCCAGAAGTCGCGGCGCACCTCGTCGAGCGCGTCAC
Source organism: Acidimicrobiia bacterium (assembly GCA_050743285.1). Taxonomy (GTDB): domain Bacteria; phylum Actinomycetota; class Acidimicrobiia; order IMCC26256; family JACDBD01; genus JBOGFL01. The sequence goes on along the minus strand of JBOGFL010000651.1, from coordinate 4,263 downwards.
CGACGATCTTGACGAGATGGAACGGATCGGCGCACACGACAGCCTGGCCGGCGTGCTCACCCACCGACTTCAAGTAGGCGGGCCCGAGATCCAGCGACACCGAAGCGAGCTGCGCTGCGCGTTCGGGGCCGAGCTCGGCGAAGAAGGCATCGAGGGTCTTGGCGTCCTTGCCCTCGGCGCCCCAGACCACACGCCCGCGGCCGTGGTCCACGACGAGCGTGAGGTACTTGTGGTGCTTCCGCCAGCTGAGCTCATCGACGCCGATCGAGAACAGACCGTCGAGGCGACCCGGGTCGCGTTCGCTCGCCACGACACGCGCGCAGGCTCGGCCCACCGTGCGCCACGACACCCGGCACAGCCGGGCGATCGCCGTCTTGTCCATGCGCGTCGCGAGCCACGCCAACAGATCATCGAAATCGCGAGTCAGATGCGCTGCCGGCCGGGCGAACGGCACGCCCTCCACAACCACGCCATGTGTCGGGCAGCGAAGCCGGCGCAGCTGGCAGTGGACCTCGACGCGCCACACTCCCAGGTCCAGGTGCCGCCACCGCGACGGCAACTCGCGTGTGTCGTAGCGCCACCGGGTCGTGTGCTCGCAATGCGGACAGACCAGCCGACGTCGCCGCAGAGCGACGGTCACCAAGATCAGCTGCACGCCGAAGACGACCGACGTGACGTTGACCCCGTCGAGGCGTAACAAGCGAGAGAATGCTGTCGTGACGCGCACGGGATCGTGACCTCCAGGCTCCAGGTTTCAGACACCCGGAACCCTGGTCGCGGCCCGTGCGCGTCACGCGGACCCTCCCGACCGCCCGATCAGCCAACGAACACAGACTCGATCCCGCTCACCCCACCCACACGAGGGTCAGGAGAGCCTGATTACGTCGGCGCAACCGTCAATCTGGCATCCCGGCTCGAGAGCGAAGCGGAGCCGCAGCAGGTGCTCGTGACCGCCGAGCTCCGCCGCGCCGCCGCCGACACGCCCGACGCCGAGTTCATCGAGCTCGGCAGCCGCGCGCTGAAGGGGATCAGCGGCGCGGTGGAGCTCTTTGCGCGCGCCACACGACCGCTACGCATCCGCGGAAGGTCGTCGACCCCGTCTGCGGCATGGAGCTCGACCCGGCCGAGATCGCCGCCAGCCTCGACGTTTCCGGCCAGACCGCAGCCTTCTGCTCACGCGACTGCCGGCAACGCTTCGTCGCCGACCCGCAGCGGTACGCGGTCTGACGCGAGCCGCCCTCAGCCGGCCGGCCCTCCCAGCTCGAGGACACGAAGGACCGCGGCGCGCAGTTCGTCGTCGGAGGCGACGTTGTCGAAGCGCTCGAGAATCGTGCCGTCGGGCGCGACGACGAATACCCACGGCTCGCGAAGGTCACGGTCACTGCCGCCGCGCGGGGTGATCCATTCGGCGGCTGCGTCGTTCACGGCCTGGTTCTCGAAGTCGTTCCAGACCTCCAGGTGCACGAAGGCGACCCGGTCGCCGTACTCCTGTGCCAGCTCCTGGACGGCGTCGGTGATCGGCCCGCAGAACCGGCTCACGCAGTACACGGGCGTCGAGACGACCAGGACGACCGGCCGGCCGGCGGCGAGCGCGTCCGCCACCGTCGTCGCGTGGAGCTCGGGGTCTGGCACCGTGCCGTCGTCGGCGCGAGAGTCGATCGCCTGGGGCCGGGCCCCGGGCGCACCGGGTAAGGGGTTGGCGGTGCGGGGCGCGGGTTCGCCCTCCGCCACGACGTAGGGCTCGGGGTTGACCTCGAAAGCAGCCGACGCCTCGAACGGCGCGCCATCCACCGTCCCGGTGACGATGACGGACCAGAGGCCGGCCTCGTCGAACCGAGCGCCGTCGGCGCCGTACACACCGCGGCTCTCGATGGCCGATACGACGGTCGGGCCCGCCGAGGCGCGTCCGGCGGCGCCCTCGGTCCCGGGTAGCGCCCGATACGTCGCCCGTGCCGGCTCGCCGGCCTCCGCGTCCGTGATCGGGGCGTCCCTGGTCCCCAGATAGGCGAAGCGGAACTCGACGGCGCCGAACGCGACCTGGCCTTCGTCCTCGGCAAGGAGCCCGACGATGACGCGCTGGTCGCGGTCGGCGGCGCGGTCGTAGCTGGCGAACTGCGCCACGACCCCGGACGATCCATCGGCCCGCTCGCTGCCACCATTGTCGCTGCCGGCGCAGGCCACGGCAGTGAGAGCGATCGCGAGCGCGGTCGCCGCCGGGTGGGACCAGAATCTCCTCACTGCTCTACTCCGCGAGCCGTGCACGGGGTCGGTTCGGGATCGCCGACCGCCAGGATCGCATTGCCAGCGGCGGCGATCAGGTCCGCCACGTCGCGTGGCAGACCGGATGACATCGTGTCGAGACCGCCCTCCACCGCCTGCTTGGCATCGAGCAGACGCGCCGCGGCGGCGCGATCCGAGTGGGCGGCCTCTGCGGCCAGCTCGTGAAGATCCTGATGGGCGTTGTCGAAGAACTCAGCGCGTCCCGCCTGCAGGTCGCCGGAGCGGGACTCGGTCTCCACGTTGCAGAGCGCCTCGTACATGCGCTCGTACGAACCGGGCGCGTGGGCGCCGTCGTCGCCTCCGCCGCCGGAACCACAGGCTGCGGCGTAAAACGCTCCGCTCAGCACCAAGAGCGGCGCGAGCCGGCTCATGCGATGCGGCGGGTCGAAGCCGGGCTGGTCGCGAAGCGTCTGATGTGGGGCGTCGGGCGCACGAGCGCCATGAACGGACAGCCCCGGCCCCGGGTGTGGACGTGTGTCGGGCCCTCCTCCAAGCCGACCGCCTGGAACAGTCGCAGCTGGAAGGAGCGGCAGTCGTTGCTCGTCGGTTTGGTCGACCACCGCCACTCGCCTCGGAATCCCTGCGCAAACCGGCGGATGTCGGTACGCACTCGCCGATCGCTCTTGCGCACCAGCAGCGTCGGATGGAAGGTGTGCGTTGCCGGTTGGAGGTGGCGCGGGTCCGTCGTCGTGGTGCCGCCGGCGCACGTGCCGCGCAGCCCGTTCACCGTTCCGTGAGTCCCGAACAGGAAGTCGCGCAGGCGGATGGGGCAGCGATCGGGCCACCAGCCGTAGCTCTCGGTGCCGTCGACCTCGATCCACCAGTGCCCGAACGTGTCGCCGACCCGCGGGTTGATGCGCTTCACGGAAACGTACGAGAGCACCCGCGGCACGGTCGGGCGGCGCAGCGCCTCGAGCGCGTCGGCGAGGCCGGTGCGGGGACTGGCGACGCAGGGCGGGCGGCGGCGCTGGTCGATCGCGCTCAGCGCGGCGCGAACGAGCCGGGGGCGGGGGTCGGGGATCGTACGGGCGACCGTCGACCGCAGCGACGCGTCGTGCCGTCTCGCCCGGGTCCTGCGCACGAACAGCAGCGCGGCGGCCGTCGCGAGGCAGACGCCGACCGCACCGAGCGCGAGCCATGCGCGCCGCGCCTTTGGTGGAGCCCCCTCTGGAGCTGGCGTGGTGCACGTGAGCGGCGCCCCGGTTGCGTCTGCCCCGACGCGGTCGGGTGGTCGTGCAGCTTGTGAGGAGCGGAAGTCGTCGACGAGCACCGGTGCCTACTTGCCTTTCTTCGACTTCTTGCGCTGGGTCCGGCGCCCGCGCCCCTTCTTCATCATGTCCTTCTTGTCGTCTTTCTTGGTGCTGCCGCCGTCGTTCACAGCGCCTTCGTCGACGAGGGGGAGCGCCCGTGCGATGCGCACGGCAGCGGCGCCGATCACGCCGAGCACGGCGAGTAGTCCGCCGATCATGGCCTGTCTTCTCCGCATGTCGAGCCGCCTCTCGTCAATGGGCGATCAACGATAGCGTGTAGTAGTTCGTGGGGACGCTATCCGGGAATGCCATCGATGTCAGCGCGCGCCGCGCGTCGGGCCGGCTCGTCGGCGCGCTCGCGGGCGCGGCGGGGGCCGGCGTCGCTCTTGGCGTAACCGAGCTGGTGTCGGGGCTCAACCCCCGCGTGCCGCCGTTGATCGTCGCGGTCGGCGACGTCGTCATCGACCGGGCACCGCGGGCCGTCATCGAGTCCGGCGTCGCCGGGTTCGGCGCCCGCAGCAAGGGCGCGTTGCTCGCCGGGGTCGTGGTGACCGCGCTCCTCGCCGGCGCGTTGCTGGGCGCGGCCTCGGCCCGGCGTCGCTGGCCGGCGGTCGTCGGCTTCTCGGCGTTCGGGATCCTCGGCGCGATGGCCGGCGCCCGCGACCCGCAGGCGCTGCCTCTGCTCGCGGCGGCGTCGGCCGTGCTGGCCGTGGAGATAGGGCTGGCGACGTGT
>JBOGFL010000650.1:0-13159 GCA_050743285.1 Acidimicrobiia bacterium | reverse complement strand
CCGTGGTCCTCAACTCGCTCCCGGTGGAAAAGGCCGGCGACGGCTCGGCGGTGAATCAAGTGGCGCGGCAGGTCGGTGCTGCGTTCGGCGTGGCCCTCATCGGCAGCATCCTCGCCGCCGTCTACAGCTCCAACCTCGAGACCTCGACCATCGACCTCTCGCGCGACCAGGCGGCCACCGCCGAGCGCTCGATCACCGGGGCGACGAGCGTCGCCGCCGAACTGCCGGCGTCAGCGGGCTCCGCCCTCGAGGCAGCCGCCGACAATGCGTTCGAGCAGGGCACGCGAGTCGCCTTGTTGACGATCGCCGCGCTCATGCTCGCAGGCGCGGTCGTCGCCTTCTGTCTCCTGCGCGCTCCACCGGATGCGCCCGCCGCGGCGAGTCAGGAGCGGTCGACGACGAACGTCACGAGACCCAGGTAGCCGTTGCCGTCGTCCGAGAGGCTCAGCAACGTCTGCTCGTCGAAGATCATGTCGTCGGCGTTGAAGGTGTCGCCGGATGGAGTCGACGTCGACTAGCACGGCCCTTCGGTTTCCTCGGGCGTGAGGGCTACCCGTGCCTCGACGTGGGTGGCGGCCACTCGGGCTGCCCCAGGTTGTTCTGGCGTGCTCTGGTCGGGCTCGGGCGAAGGCGGAGCGGAGTTCTGCTCGCCCGCGGGAACGACGAAGTCGGCGATGCTGTCCCGGCCGGCCGGCGGCGGGTGAACGAGGGCGATGTAACTTGACCGCCGTGGCGAGTGCAGGCACGCCCTCGAAGAGCCTGGCGTTGATCCTGGCCCGCGAACTGGCGGCCAATCTCGCCACGCCGATGTTCCTCATCGACGCCACCGGAATGCTCGTGTACTACAACGACGCCGCCGAGCGACTCATCGGCAAGCCCTTCACCGAGATGGGTGAGATCTCCGCTGTCGACTTCGGTGAGCAGCTTCAGCTGCAGGAGCCCGACGGCACTCGCCTGCGCCGGCGCGACACGCCCGCCGGCATCGCGTTCTTCCAGCGTCGGGCGACGCACCGCGAGCTCGACGCCACCGGTTACGACGGCGTCCGCCGGCGCGTACAGGTCACCGCCTACCCATTGTTCGGCACCGAGCACGAGATGCACGGTGTCGTGAACGTCTTCTGGGAAGGCGCGCCTCCGAGTCGCGAGACGTAGTGCACGCGCGCGTCTGGGGATGCCGCGGGTCGCTGGCGACGCCGGGTTCGGAGACCGTCCGCTACGGCGGGAACACGTCGTGCGTGGAAGTCGAGCTCGCCAGCGGCCACACGCTCGTCCTCGACGCCGGAACGGGGATGCGACCGCTCGGCGCCGCGATGAAACCCGACGGTGACCACGAGGTCCACCTACCCCTTACTCATCTTCATATGGACCATCTGCAGGGCCTGGGATTCTTCCGCCCGCTGTTCCAACCCGGCTTGAACGTCCACATCTGGGGTCCGGCGTCGCCGGTGCAGAGCCTGTCGACGCGCATCGCGCTCTATCTCTCGCCACCGCTGTTCCCGGTCCGCCTCCAGGACATCCCGGCCGCCCTCACGTTCCACGACGCGCCCGAAGGCGACGCGGTGACGATCGGATCGGCCACCGTGCGGGCGGCAAAGGTGAAGCATCAGGGCCCGACCGTCGGGTACCGCATCGAAGAGGACGGGCGGTCGATCGTCTATATGCCCGACCACGAGCCCTCGCTGGGCGTCGAGTTGCGGGGCCAGCCGCCCGAGTGGATCAGTGGGTACGAGATCGCGCACCGCGCCAACGTCCTCCTGCACGACGCCCAGTACCGCGACGACGAGTACCCGGCCCACGTCGGGTGGGGTCACTCCTCGATCGACGACGCCATGGAGTTCGCGCGGAAGAGCGAGGTCGACCGCGTCGTGTTGTTCCACCACGACCCGTACCACACCGACGACGATCTCGAACCCCTGCTCGCCGCCGCCCGCGCGTCTTGGGACGGTCCCACCGAGCACGTCTCCCTGGCCGAGGAGGGCATGACGATTGTCCTCGACGGCGACGGCGTCCGCCAACTTCCTTGATATCGGTGGGCGGTCAGTCGAGCGACTCGAGGACCTCGGCGAGCGTCACGAGGCTGGCGAGGTTGTGTCCGGGGAGGAGCACGTCGACGTTTGGGAGCGCGGCGACCATGCCCCGCGTGATTGGTTGATACTCCGGACCGGTGTTGAGCGGGTTGACCCACAAGATCCGGTGCGAGAGCCGAGCCAGGCGGGCCATCGCATTGCCGAGCTCTTCGGGATCACCGCGCTCCAGTCCGTCGGAACAGATCACGACGATCGCGCCCCGGCACCGAGCCCGGCGCGCCCAGGTGTGTAGGTACTCCTGGATCGATTCGCCGATGCGGGTGCCGCCGTCCCAGTCGAGAACGCTCTCCGCCGCGCGTGCCAGCGCCACGTCCGGGTCCCGCTGGGCGAGCGCCGACGAGACGCGTGTCAGGCGCGTCCCGAAACAGAAGACCTCGACCCGGGATGGCCCCCGTTGCACCGCGAACGCGAACTGGAGCAGGGCGCGCGAGTACGCCGCCATCGAACCCGACACGTCGAGCAGCAGCACGAGGTCGCGGGGCCGGGTCCGGCGCCGGCGCCAGTCGCGTGGGAGCGCGTCATCGGGCCGCCGCATCTGGTTGCGCAGCGCCCGGTGCAGATCGGGCCGGGCGCCCCGGCGGGCGGGCCGGGTGCGCCGGGTACGCCGCCGGGGTGTCGTGACTTCGAGATCGGCGAGCAACCGGGCGATGGCGGCGAGCTCGTCGGCATCGCAGTCGGAGAAGTCCTTGCTCCGCAGGACCTCGATATCGGAGGCGACGCCGCCGCTGGTATCGCGTCGCGGTTCGCGCTCGACGCCGGTGCCGAACGTGGCCAGTGGAAGCTCGGCCCGCACCAGCTCGTCCGGGAGCTCGCCGGTCACCGTCGTGATCACCGGCACCGTCCGCTCGCCGGGCCGGAAGTAGCGCTCGAAGACCGCGTCGTAGACGACGACGTCGTCGTGGCGGGACACGAGACAGGCGCGCCCGGCCCAGTACACGTCGTCGATGTCGGCAAGGTCGGCGTGGGTCAGCGCCCGGCAGAAGGCGACGATCTGCCCGGTACCGACCGGCATCCCCCCGACCCGGAGCTCTCGGGCGAAGCCGGCGAACGCCGGTACCAACGCCTCACCGATCGCGGACGCAGGCGCCTCAGCCATCGGCGAGAACACCCGCAAGGTCGTCGCGGACGGTTGTCAGGTCGTCGCGATCCTTGACGACCGCGCCGAGCGTCGCGTCAGCCGTCTCCGCCTCCAGTACCTCGGCACCGAGGAACGCCAGTGCCCGCGCCCACTCGATGGTCTCGGCCACGCCGGGCCGTTTCACGAGGTCGAGGTCTCGGATGCGCTCTACGGCCCCGGCGACCTGGGCCGCGAGCGCGACCGGCACCTCGGGGGCGCGAGCGGTGACGATCGCCACCTCGCGCTCGACGGACGGGTAGTCGATCCAGTGGTAGAGGCAACGTCGCTTCAAGGCGTCGTGGAGCTCGCGGGTGCGGTTCGACGTCAGCACGACAACGGGCACTCGCTCGGCGCGTATCGTGCCGATCTCGGGGATCGTCACCTGGAAGTCCGAGAGGACCTCGAGCAGGAACGCCTCGAACTCGTCGTCGGCGCGGTCGATCTCGTCGACGAGGAGCACGGCACGGTCGCCGGCCCGGACCGTTTGCAACAACGGCCGCTCGAGGAGGAAGCGCTCGCCGAACACCTCGTCGGCCACATCGTCGGCCGAGCGGCCCGCCTCCTGCAGCGCGCGTACGTAGAGGAGCTGGCGGGTGAAGTCCCACTCGTAAAGCGCCTGGTTGGCGTCGATCCCCTCGTAGCACTGAAGCCGGATCAGCTCGACGCCGAGCGCGACGGAGAGTGCCTTCGCCACCTCCGTCTTCCCGACGCCGGCCTCGCCTTCGAGCAGCAGCGGCTGACCGAGAGACAACGACAGGTAGAGCGCGGTCGCCAGGCCCCGGTCGGCAAGGTATGCCTCACCCTCGAGTTTTGCCTGCAGCTCTTCGATCGAACCCGGGCGCGACGCGTTGCTCATCGCATCAGTGTGCACGATCGGCCGTCCGCCCGGTTCGGATCGGGCCCGACCGGGTAGATGCCAGGCATGGTTTCGTGTCCTCCTCGCGTCCTCGACCTCGAACCCCTTTCGTCGCTCGCTGCGTACCGCGCGTCCGGCGGCGGCCACGGACTCGAGGCAGCCCGAGCGCTCGGTGCCACCGCGGTGCGTGAGCACATCGCGGCCGCGGGGCTGCGGGGCAGGGGTGGCGCCGGATTTCCGACCGCAACGAAGTGGGACGCGGTGTGCCGCAACCGGCCCGCCGACGATCCGCCCGCGGTCGTGATCAACGCGGCCGAGGGCGAACCCGGCTCGTTCAAGGACCGCGCAATCCTGCGCGCGAACCCTTACCGCGTCCTCGAAGGCGCGCTGATCGCTGCCCACGGTGTCGCGGGTGACCGGGTGATCGTCGCGATCAAGGGCTCGTTCGCCAGAGAACGTGAACGCCTCATGACTGCGATCGACGAGCTCCGCAGTTCGGGCTTGACCAACGGCATCGAGCTCGGTCTCGTGGCAGGACCCGACGCGTATCTCCTCGGCGAGGAGACCGCGCTGCTCGAGGCTGTCGAAGGCCGCCTGCCGTTCCCGCGCGTGGCTCCGCCGTACCGGCACGGCGTCGATGAGGTCGAACCCGGAACCGCGTCGCCGGCCGACGAGATCCTCGCCGCGCCCGGCGACACGACACCGGTGCCACCGACTCTCGTCGACAACGTGGAGACGCTGGCGAACGTGCCGACGATCCTCGCGTGCGGCCCCGAGTGGTTCCGCCAGTTGGGGACCGACGAATCGCCCGGCACCATCGTGTGCACGGTGACCGGTCGGACGAAGCGCCACGGCGTCGCCGAGGTCCCGATGGGCACCCCGGTGCGTTCGATCATCGACTGGGTCGGCGGCGGCGCCGAGTCCGGTTGCCGCCTCGTCGGCGCGATGTCGGGGGTGGCCAACCCGCTCGTAGGAGAAGATCTCCTGGACACGCCGGCCAGCTACGAGCACATGGCCGCGATCGGCAGCGGGCTCGGCGCGACCGCGTTCATCGTCTTCGACGACACCACCGACATGGCTGCGGTCGCCGACGGCGTCGCCCGCTTCCTTGCCATCGAGTCGTGCGGCCAGTGCACGCCGTGCAAGCAGGACGGCCTCGCACTGGCCGAACGTTTCAGCCGGCTGCGGCAGTCGCAGGCCACCGACCTCGACCTCGTCGAGATCGCCGGCCGCCTCGAAACCGTCACCGACGGCGCCCGCTGCTACCTCGCGTACCAGCAGGAACGGGTCCTGCGGAGCATCCTCGACGGCTATGACGACCAGCTGCGCGCCCATCTCCACGGACACGAGCCGGCCGACCTGGAGCTGGTGGCTCCGATCCTCGACATCGAGGATGACCGTGCGGTCCTCGATCGTCGCCATCTCGAGAAGCAGCCGGACTGGTCGTACGCGCCGTTCGACTCCGGGGCCGCGCCCGTCGATCGGCTCGGCCACGGCCGCGCCGGCGCCGCCTGATTCCTCTAGACGGAGTTCGCTACTCGGCGCTCGCCAGGCGGACCGCCAGCGCAGGGATGACGATCGCAGCCGCCAGCAAGTGCGACAGCGCGAGCGTCACCTGCGTGGCGGTGCTCGCATCGGCGGTCATCACGGGCACGAATGAAACCACCGTGAGGACGAGCGTTGCGATGACGAACGTGCGAGCGGGGTGCTTGACCCAGCGGTTGACTGCGATCGCCAGTGCGGTACCGACAAGTGACCAGATCAGGGTCACGAACGCGAAGCCCGAAATCGGGATCTCCTCGTCGTCGATCTCCAGCGGTACGTCGATCGCCTTGGCCAGCAGGGCGAACACCACTGTCGCGATGGCCGCAAGCACGCTGGCGAGCACGCCGACCCGCCATACCGGGCCGGTGGTCAGGAGCGAGCCGGCCCGGCGGCCGGCCGGGCGGTCGGTGGTGCGCATCCTCATGGCAATGCCTCCTGTCGATGCGAGCAGTCTCGAAGTGTCAGACGGTGCGCAGGCCCGAGACTCATCGGCCCGCCACCCCTTGGAGGCTATTTCTTGAAGTTCACTTGAAGTCAAGGCGTTCCGCGAGCGCGCCGGCGCGAACGCGTCCCTGGTCCCGTACGGAATCCAGCGACCCGGGAGCTTCTGTACGTTCTCGGACACGACCTCTTCCACCTTGCGCGCCGGCAACCGGCGCGTCGCCGCCGGCAGCGCCGGTCGGCATCACACCGACATGCACCGGCTCGGCCCACCAGCCTCAACCTATGCTTGTGCGATGCCGATGTTCATCGATCGCCACGACGCGCCTGGGATCACCCCGGAAGAACTCGCCGACGCACACACCCGAGACGTCGAAACCCAGGAGCGACACGGTGTCCGATTCCACACGTACTGGTTCGATCCTGGCAACGGCTCGGTGTTCTGTCTTGCCGAAGGACCGAGCAAGGACGCGCTCAACGCCGTGCATCAGGAGGCCCATGGGGAGCTCGCGAGCACCATCCTCGAACTCGATCCCACGTTGCCGCTGAACTCGTTGTTCGGCGCATTGCCGCAGTATCCGGTCGGAACGCCCTATGCCGCGCCAGCGATGCGCGCCATCGTCTTCACCGACATCTGTGGATCAGTGGCGCAGACATCGCGCCTCGGTGACGACGCACACTTTGCGCTCCTCCGCGAACATGACCGGATCGTCCGCGACGAGCTCGGATCCCACGGTGGCCGGGAGGTAAAGCACACCGGTGATGGGATCATGGCGGCGTTCAACGCAGTGAGCTCGGCGGTCGCGTTCGCCATCACGTTGCAGCGGCAATTCCAGGAACACAATGACCGGGCTCCCGAACCGCTCGAAGTGAAGATAGGGATCAGTGCCGGCGAGCCGGTAACCGACGACAATGACGACCTGTTCGGGGCGTCGGTCCAGCTCGCGGCCCGTCTCTGTGCGTGCGCGCTGCCCGGCGAGATCGTGACCTCGGTTGCGGTGCGGGAGCTGTGCATCGGCAAGCAGTTCGGATTCGAGGATCGGGGCCCTGTCGAGCTCAAGGGTTTGCCGGAGCCCACTCCCGCCTACCGCGTGTCCTGGCTCGCAGAGCCGTAGCTACGCCTTGCGTGCGCGGGAACGCTCGCAGGCCCGTGTGCCGGTACCGGGGAACGCCGCCGGGGTCCAACGCGTAGAACGTGAGCACCGAAGCCTACCGAGGGCACCTCGCAGGTCGCGTACATGGTCCTGGGTTTGCTGCAGCAGCGGGCGGAGGACCTTGGCCACGTCGGTAAGTCCCATTTTGGTGGCCTCCCACGCGTTCGCGGAAGCGCCCGAACTATCGAGCGGTACTCGGTTCCGAGGTCCGCGTTCAACAAGTCGATGAGCTTGGCGTCGCCGCCGCCTACCCGTCGCGACGGGTCGTACTCCGAAGGTGCGCCGCGAGGACCGCGGCTCCGGATCGCTGAAGATCGCGTGAGGCGGTGAGCAAGGTGACGGGACGACGCCGGTTGAGATCGATCAGCTCAGAAACGGCGGAGGCGGCCGCCTGCCTACGCAACTCGGCGAGATAGCGCTTGTTGAATTCGGCGAAGCGTTCAGGGCGATGGTCGTAAAACCGCCGCAACTCCGTGCTCGGTGAGAGGTCCTTGCGCCATTGATCAAGCTGAGCAGCCTCGTTACTGAGGCCGCGCGGCCACAACCGGTCAACCAGGATGCGCGCACCGTCGCCGCGTACGCGCGGCTCATACGCACGCTTGATTGCGATCCTGTGCGGTCTCGGCATTCCGCATTGTCTCCTGTTCGCGGTCAAGGATCGCGCTCGGTCCGATGCACCGCGATCTCGGGCGGCAGCAGATCGATGACCTACGGTCGGTCAGGCAGTCGTACTTCAAACCGCTGGAAGGAGCGATCCATGAGCTATGTCAACGTCCTCCCGAGGCTCCAGGTCTCGGCGTTCGAATCGAGGTGAGTGGTACGAAACGCTGTTCGGCCGGGCTCCGGACCGACGTCCGATGGACGGCTGTGTCGAGTGGCAACTCGCCGAGTCCGCAGGCCTTCAGATCTATCGGAACCCGGACCAGGCAAGTCCGGCGACCTACATCCTGGGCCTGGACGACGTCGATGCCTTCACCAGGAGAGCTCGACGGTAGGGGCATCGGCGTTGAATCGGTCGACGAGCCATCTGGGCAGTTCCGGATCGCGCGGCTCCGCGGTCCGTCCGGCAACACCGTGATTCTTTCGCAAGCGCTGACGTGACGAGCGCAGCCCGATAAGGATGCGGGCGAACATCGACCGTTCGCAGACATCGTCCAGTGTCCCAGGACGGCAGACAGCACCTCGACCGGGGACGTGGGTACGTTTGCCGCTGTCCCCCACAGTAAGGAGCGAATCAGATGCGGATAGTTGTCAGCGACTTCATCAGCCTCGACGGTGTCGTCCAGGCCCCCGGGGGGCCGGACGAGGACACCGACGGCGGCTTCGCCCATGGCGGCTGGTCGATGCCCCACTTCGACACGGATGCCATGGGTTCCGCGATCGACGACGTCATGGCCAAGACCGAAGCGCTGCTGTTCGGCCGGCGCACTTGGCAGACAATGGCTACCGCGTGGCCGGGACGCGCCGGCGACCCCTTCGCCGACCGGATGAATGAGATCACCAAATACGTCGCGTCCCGCACGCTGTCCCAGGACGACCTGTACTGGAACAACTCGACGTTGCTGCCTGCCGACGACGTGATCGGGGCCGTCCAGAACCTGAAGAACCAAGAGGACGGCGACATGCAGGTCATGGGTAGCCCGAGCCTGGCCCGCACGCTCATCTCCAACGACCTCGTCGACGAGTATCGGCTCATGGTCGAGCCGGTCGCGCTCGGAGGCGGCAAGCGGCTGTTTCCCGACGACGGCCAGGCCCGCCGCCTCGAACTGGTGTCGACGACCACGAGCAGCACCGGCGTGCACATCTGCACCTACCGTCCGACGGGCAAACCCGGTGACGAGAGTCTGCGCTGACCTCGGTGCGCGTATGTTCGACCAGCCCGGCTCGGGCCACGCGGGACTGGAGGTCATCGGGGCGGCGCACGTTTGGCGGGACAGGACGGGGGGGTACGCCTTTCTTGGTCCGCAGCCTTGTGCCCCGGAGTAGGTCATGTTGCGAGGAACGCAGTGTCACGTTCGACCAATACGACCTTCCCGGGATGAAGATGGACGGCGACACTCGAGGAAGGCAACAGCAACGCCTACGTGGCGACCGTCACCACGACCGCCGCGCTGCTGTCAGCGTGGGGTGGCCCGTGACACTTCGGACGAACCTTGCTCTGCGGGCCTTGCCGGACCACACTGCGCTTCGCGAGAGAAGGGACCGACGTGGGGGAAGGCAGTGATCGACTGGCATCGCACCGGCGGTCCCGCGTGAGGCAGGCGCGGATCAGTGGTTTCGCCGTCCTCGTGGCGATGGCGTTGGCGACGGCCGGGTGCATCCTCCCCCCGGGGCCCGGCCCCGGGGTACCGGGAGGGCCGCTCTACATCGCCGAGCCGGCATGGGGCAGTCAGCTCTCTTCGGTCGACAGCGTTCCTGTCCGCATCGACCTGGGCGCCGTAAAGCCGAACACGCTCCGCGTGAGGTTCTTCACGGGCACCGACTTCGACGACAAGGTGAACGTGACCGATCGGTTCCTGATCGACGGGCAAACCGCCACGGCCACACTCGGTCCGCAGGACTTCGAGCCCGGCTTGAGCGGCCTCCGGGTGAGCGCCGTCCCGAACGGAGAGTCCGGCGCACGCGTGAAGGCGACCACGGAGTTCTCGTGGGAGCCAGAGATCGACGTCGATGTCCCCAAGAGGTGCGAGGTCCTCGGTCAGAGCAAGTGCCTGCTCCCGTTCCCCAGCGACCACTTCACCGTGTCGGATCCAACGTCCGACACCGGCCGCCGGGTGAAGCTCGCGCCCGAGTCGATGCCGGCCAACGTGACCGGAACCCACATCGACCCCTCCGACTGGAACCGCAACGACGGGTTCAGCCCGGGCGCCATGATCCTTGCGCAAGTGCCGGGGATCGACCTCGACGAGACCGGCGCCGCGCCGATCACCGATATCGGTTCGTCACTCGCGTCCGACGCGCCGATCCTGTTGCTCGACGCCGATACCGGCGAGCGACACCCGTTCTTCGCCGAGCTCGACGAGATCGCGACCAGTGACGCGGGACGGGCTCTCGTCATCCGGCCGGCGCGGAACCTGCTCGAAGGACACCGGTACATCGTCGCGATGCGCCGGCTGAAGGACACCACCGGCGCGCGCATACGTCCGAGCCGTGAGTTCCAGGTGTACCGAGACGAGATCGCGACGTTCATCGGGCCGATCGAGCACCGGCGCAAGCGCTTCGACAACCTCCTCGCGACCCTGGAGAACGCGGGCATCGAGCGGGGCAACCTGGTCCTCGCGTGGGACTTCACGGTGGCCAGCGAGCGCAACCTCAGCGAGCGCATGCTGCACCTGCGGGACGACGGGTTCGCGTCTCTCGGCGACGCTGCGCCTGCGTTCACGGTCACGCAGGTCACCGAGAACGTTGACGCCAACGTCCTCCGGCGGGTCAGCGGGACGCTCACAGTCCCGCTGTATCTCACGGGAACCGGTGCGCCCGGATCGCGCTTCGCGTACGGCCCCGACGGCTTGCCGGTGCGAAACGGGAACTTCACCGCGAACTTCCTGTGCCAGATCCCGCGCGCGGCCGTCGCCACCGACGGCAGCGTCAATCCTGCCCGCGCCGTCGTGTACGGCCACGGCCTGCTCGGAAGCCGGAACGAGGTCCTCGGCTTCGGCGACGCCGCGCAGGCGGGCAACATCGTGTTCTGCGCCACCGACTGGATCGGCATGTCCAGCGCGGATGTCGGCAACGTCTTGCAGATCATCCAGGATCTCTCCGGCTTCCCGACCCTGGCGGACCGGGTCCAGCAAGGGATTCTCAACTTCCAGTTCCTCGCCCGGCTGCTCAAGGACCCGGACGGCTTCGCGTCGGATCCGGCGTTCCAGGTCGACGGCGAGCCGGTACACACGACGGGCGAGGTGTTCTTCAACGGCAACAGCCAGGGCGGCATCATCGGCGGCGCGGCGACGGCCGTCTCGACCGAGTGGACTCGCGCGGTGCTGGGTGTGCCGGGCATGAACTACAGCACGTTGCTCAGCCGCAGCATCGATTTCGACCCGTTCTTCGACATCATCCGTCAGGCGTATCCCGACGAGCTCGACCGCACGATCATCAATTCGCTGCTCCAGATGTTGTGGGACCGGGCGGAAGCCAACGGCTACGCCCACCACATGACCGACGACCCGCTGCCGGGAACGCCTCCCCACCAGGTGTTGCTCGTCATGGCGTTCGGTGACCACCAGGTCGCGAACATCACCACCGAAACCGAGGCCCGCACGATCGGAGCCCGGGTCTGGCGGCCGGCGCTGCTCCCGGGCAAGAGCCCCGATGTCGAGCCGCAATGGGACATCCCGGGGGTGCCGTCCCCGCCGTTCCCGGGATCCGTGCTCGTGATCTGGGACTTCGGCAACCCGCACCCGCCGATAGGAAACGTTCCGCCCCGCTTCCCCGACTACGGCGAAGACCCGCACGGCAAGGGGCGAGACGAGCCACGCGTGTTCGAGCAGGTCTCGGAGTTCCTCCGCTCCAACGGCGCCTTTATCGACGTGTGCGGCGGAGGCCCCTGCACGTCGGACGTCTGACCTGTAACTGCCACGGCCGCTGCACTGCCGGCGGCGAAAGTGACGCGTGACGGTTCAGATGACCGCGCCGCGCCGGCGCAGCCGCGCGATCCGGCCCGCGTCATAGCCGAGGACGTCGCGCAGGACCTCGTCGGTGTGTTCGCCGTGCCCGGGCGCGGGCCGCAACGAACGCGACGGCTCGCCGGTCCGGATCGGAGTGCCGAGCAGGCGCAGCGCGCCGGCCACCGGGTGCTGCTGCTCGACGAGCTGCGCCCGCGCTTGGAACTGGGGATCGTCGACGAGCTCGGGCACCGTGTGGACGGGCCCGCCGGGCACGTCGGCGTCGACGAAGAGTTGCACCCACTCGGCTTGCGTGCGCGTGGCGAAGATCGCGGCCAGCGCCTGTCGCAGCTCGCGATCGCCGCGTGCGTGCTCGCCGAACTCGGCGCCGGGTTCCCGCTCGAGCAGATCCTCACGTCCGATCGCCCGGCAGAAGCGTTCGAAGAAGTGCCGCTCGCTGGCTTGGAACAGGACGAAGCGGTCGTCGGCGGTCGCGTAGTACTGGTACCGGACTGACTCGCTCAGGGCGGGGCCGCTTCGGTCGACGGAGACGCCGCTGAGCCGCGGGTCGAGCGCCCCCGCCTGCCACGCGACCGCAGCGTCGGCCTGCGCGATGTCGAGATGGACACCGTGTCCGGTGGCACGCGCCTGCAGCACCGCCGCCAGCACCGCTACCGTCGCGTAGAGCGCGCCGGCCTGGGTGCCGACGTCGTAGTAGCGGCGCGGAATTGCCGCGTGCCCCTCGGCCGTGGTCTCGGCCGGGGCGAGCGCGGCGTAGGCGTCGTAGGCGACGCCGTGCGTCGCCAGGTCGCGGTACGGGCCCGTCTGACCGAACCCCGACAAGCTGCAGAGCACGAGCGCCGGGTTCACGGCCGCCAGCGCCTCGTAGCCGAGTCCCCGCCGCGCCAGCGCGCCCGGCCGGAGTCCCTCGATCACGACCTCGCTGGCCGTGGCGAGGTCTCGGAACACGGCGGCGCCGTCGGGGTCGCGGAGGTCGATGGCGACGCTGCGCTTGCCGCGGTTCCAGCGCAGGTGCAAGAAGGAGAGGCCGGCCACGTGAGCCGCGCCGACCTGGCGGGTGTAGTCGCCGGGGCCGGTGTCCTCGACCTTCACCACGTCGGCGCCGAGGTCGGCCAGGTGCATTCCCAGCGCATCGGGGGCGAGCAACGCCACCTCGACGACGCGCAGCCCGTCCAGCAACCGCCTCAGGTCCCGGTGAAGTCCGGCGGCCGGCGCTCGATGAGCGCCCGGACCCCCTCGATGCGGTCGTTGGTCTGCGACACCAGCGCGGTGGCGTCCGCCTCTTCGCCAAACGCGGTGATCATGTCGCTCACGAGTGACCGGCGGTACAGCCG
>JBOGFL010000649.1:0-4724 GCA_050743285.1 Acidimicrobiia bacterium | reverse complement strand
GCCCAGACCTACCAGGCCGACGTCGGCACGTTCACCGACCCGACCCTCAACGTCGCGATCATGAGCGTCGGCGGCGTCGAGGCCCGGCACGCCGCGGTGCTGGCGAGCGTGCTCGGCGAGGACCCGGTGCCGGTCGCCTTCCAGGTGACCGACAATGCGGTGCCCGCCGGCACGGGCGTCTGACGGCTGGGACGGCGGTCGCGGCTCGGTTCGACGGCGCCGCGGCCGTTCTTTTGCCAAGAGCGCTTCGCGATCGCCCGCGAGAGCACAAGCTGAACGTCTCGGACCGATCACCCTCTTGCCTGGGGTAGAGCACGAACGCCGTCAACCGCTTCGGGCCACGCCGGCGAACCTCATGGTGACCGTCGCGCCGGCGATCGCGAACCAGCGGACGCAGGGGTCGCGGCGAAGGCGTTGGCGTGATTGAGACTAGGATGCTAGGATGCTTGAATGAGGGAGGAGGTCAAGCAGTTCAATGTCTATCTCCCGGTGTCATTGATCCGAGAGGTCAAACACCTTGCGGTCGACACCGAGCAGTCGCTGTCGACGATCGTCACCGACGCCCTCCGCCAGTACCTGGCCCGATCCCGCCAGCCAGAGCGCCGCCGCGCCGCACGGAAGGATTCCGCATGAGAACCGACAGCATGTACTTGTATCTCGAGACACACAACTGGGGAAAGAGCGTCGCCTTCTGGGCGGCGCTCGGCTTCAAGCTCGAGTTCGAAACCGATCACCACAGCGGCCAGCTCGTCGCACCGAACGGGACCCGCATCTACCTCGCCGAGCAGCCACCACAGGATCCGCCCGGCATGGACGTGTATCTGAGCGTCGCCGAACCCGGGATTCCCCTTCCCCCAGGCGTTCACGTCGTGTTCGACTGGACGGCGACGCACTGGGGCACGCAGGTCATGACGGTGCGAGACCCGGACGGACGCCTCTTCCGGCTGGAAGCACCGAAAGGCACATGAGGCGGATACGACCCGGGGCCCGGCTGTCCGAACACTGCGAGCGTTGGTACGGCTGGACGACGGGCCCGCGGCTGCGGTGCCTCGCGCGGCCATCGACTCCTCGAGCGAATCGGATCAGCGCGCCACAATCGACAAAGAAGAGGAGCGTGAGATGGTCGAAGACCTGGTCGCCACCAAGCATCGCGCTGAGGTCGGAAGTTCGCCCATCACGTCTTCACTTTGCCAAAGAGCCATCGTTTCATGGAATCGCGGATCGAGTCGTCACCGGTGGCGGCGACAAGATCATCGATGAAGTCGACGGTGCTGAAAGGGGCGAACGCACGCGCTCGGTGTATGGCCGCCAGCAGTTCGATCAGCGCAGCCTCACCGCCGACCCGTTCGGCCAGCGCCGACACGATCCGCGCGCCTTTCCCGTAGGCGCTCAGATCGAACGCGGGCTCGATCGCGTTGCGGCCGGAGACCATGTCCGACGTGTATCGCCTTGGGATCGGGGCGATGTGCTTCCCACGCAATTGCGTCTGCTCCCACCACGTCACGATGGCTTCGTCCAACCATGTGTCACGCCAGGTGCGGCCTACCGCCGAGGTACCCCAGTACATGTGAACCAACTCGTGCGAGAGCGAGCTGGACCCCGTTGTCGTGGCACCGTAGTACTCCATGCCATCGGCCCAGTCGATGAGCAGAATTTGTAGCGACGGCATCGGGAAATCACCAAAATCGGACTGGAGGAAGCGAAGCACGTTCCGGGTGCGCGCTATTGCGCGAACCGTCCTCCTCTTCTGTGGACGCGATGGTCACGGGCAGTCCGTTCACGTCGAACCTGCGAACGCACACCTCCCCGCGTGGCATCGCGGCAACCATCACCGTGTAGCTCGAAACTTCTCGTTCAGTGTCCAGACTCCACATCTGGACGTCGCCACGGGACCGACGGGAGATGGCTCCGGAACCGATCATCACGTACTTCTGTGGATCACGGATGCGCAGCTCGATTCGGTGTCTCGCCAGCTCCTCGGGGGAGTTGATGGTCGGCCAGAACGCTTCGTTGCCGATTCCTTCGGTGTCGTCCACATGGCTCCAGATCCACCCCGGGTGTCGCGGGTAGCCGGCATTGGCCAACGCCTTCGGGATCGCCCACTGCACGGCCATGATGTGCTCGGCACCGCTGGCGAGGTCGCGCCGAAGCTCGAAGGCCCTCTGACGCGACCCGTCGAAGCGGACGATCCGAACATCTGCGTCGTCCGCGGGATCAGGCCGCTCGCCGTCAAGGATGATCGTGCGGAGAGCATCACGCGCCTCGCCGCGCTTCAACAGAGGAGCGAAATGAAACAGCGCGTGGACCTGGCCCGGGCGCATGGTGAAAAACAGCTCGGCGCGGCCCTTGAGCGTGGTCGAGGCTGCGTCGACGGTGTAAACCACATCGATGTAGCTGATGTCGATGCGGAAGGCATTGTCGAGCGTTTCCGACACATCGTCGAAGCCCGCCGTGTCGATGGGTGCAATCGACTCAGTCACGCCGGATGCGAGCCCACCATCGCCGCGGCACCCTGAAATGCCAAGGCTAAACACGAGTGCCCCCAGAGGTAATGCCAACAGGCGGGCCCACCAGCGGGTGGCGTTCTCGGCGCTCAGGAGGCCGCGCCATTGCTCCGGCTGGTCCCGCTCGCGGGAGGAGGAACGCCACCGACGGCGCGCCATATGAGCGCCGCGGTGCGCTGTGGCCAGTTGCGGGGTGAAGGCGAGCCGGCGAGCGCACGGGCGTACCACGATCCGGTGCTCATTGTGACCGCCACATCAACGTCGGCGTCGGCATCGATGAGGCCGAGTCGTCGCGATCGTTCGAGAATGTCTCGCAGCCGGCGGCGCCGGGGCGCGATCACCTGCGCTCGGTACCGGGCGCGGACACGGGTCTCGACACTGTCTTGCAGCATCGTTCCGACCAACGACAGGCGGCCCGGGAGTGACACACCCCGCTGAAAGTCGGCGAGCTCTGCCACGAGGTCCGCGAAGGGATCCGCGGTCTTCGCCCTCGCGGGCTCCTCAGTGACGGCGGCCATGGCCGCCGAGGCGAGCTCCGCTTTGCCGGACCACCTCCGGTAGACGGCCTGACGGGTGGTGTCTGCTTCTTCGGCGATCGCGGCGACGCTCATTCCCTCGAATCCGTAGGCGGCGAGGTGTCGGGCGGCGACCTCGAGGACACGGGTGTCGATGCGGGGGTCGCGTGCCCGACCGCCCCCGACTTGCGCTCTGCTCAGGGTTTCCGGCACTATCCATACAATACTGCTCCGTATTGCATATAGCCCCAACATGACCGGGTTGGGCGAGGTGAGGGGTGACCGATGGTCATTGAGTACATCCGCTACGAGGTCCCCGAAGACCGCGGCTGAGTTCGAGGACGCATACCGACGGGCGTCCGCCATCCTCGAGACCGACCCGCATTGCGTGGCCTACGAGATCGCCCGCGGAGTCGAGGAGCCGCGTCACTTCATCGTTCGAATCGAGTGGGACTCGGTCGAGGGGCACGAGCAGGGGTTCCGGAGCAGCGCTCACTTCGGCGAGTTCTTCGCCGCGGAGAAGCCGTTCTTCTCCGAGATCGAAGAGATGAAGCACTACACCGTGCGTGTGGGCGGCGTCCCGTCCAGGCGATGAGAAACGCGCGGCTCCTTGACCTGCACCAAGGTTGAAGCAGGGGGCGCGTTCGGCGCTCTAGTCGAGAGATGCACGCGAGCACAGGAGACGCATGATGTATTGGGCCTGGAAGTGGTGGTGGTGCCGATCTCGGACATCGACGGGGCCGCGAAGCGACGTCCGAAGCGGCGGGCTTCCTGCTCACCCGTCGATAAGTTCGCTGGAGAGAATCGCGGTGTCCGGGCGGTAGGCAGCCCAGGCGAACCAAAAGGTGTCGACGTGCTCGACGGGCCGGAGCTTGCTGCCTTGCAACGGTCCGCTCGACGCGAGGCCGAGCACGTCCCAGGTGGTGCCGGTCTCGCGGTCGCGGAAACCGCCGGCGGGCCGCGGTTCGAACTGCAGCCGCTGCCCGTCGACCTCGGGCACGAACACGCCGGTCGCGCCGACGTCGCGCCCGCCGGCGACGGTGGAGCTGTCGAGTGCCGACGCGGTTCCTGGCTCGTGCCAGGCGACGAGCGCTCGCCCGCCGAGCTCGACTTCGAGGACGCCCGACCGCTGGAGCACCTCGAACGGGATGGCGAGCGCGTCTCCGGCGCCGCGGAGCCCGAGGACGCGCTCCTTGGCGGAGAGGCGCGGGTCGGGGTTGCCCTCGAACAGGAACGGCTCCGTGCTCTCGTCGTCGTAGCCCGGATAGGGGTTCGATCCGTAGTCACGGGTGAAGCCGGTGTCGCGGCTGAGCACGAGACCGTCGGGGTGTGCGTCGCCGAAGTCACGCCACGACACGGTTGCCATCGGGTACAGGGCGAGCTCGGTGCCGGTGAGCACGCCCGCGACCGCTCGCCCGTCGAAGTGGGTCCACAGCGACTCGGTCTGGCGGTCGTACATCACCAGCGCCGACTGGTACAGCGATCCCGACGTGCCGAAATCGAGCACCCGGTCGCCGACGCGGCGGTCGTAGGCCACAGCCGAGTTGCACAGCGGGCAGTACGAGACCGTGACCGGCCGCCCGTCGACGGTGTCGTTGACGATCTCGTGCCACGTCATGATCTGCACCGGGTAGGCACGCGCATCGCCACCGATTCCGACGACGAGCACCGATTCGTCGTCCTCGAGGACCTCGACGTCGCCGAC
>JBOGFL010000648.1:0-1828 GCA_050743285.1 Acidimicrobiia bacterium | reverse complement strand
CTCGTCATCATCGACATGGCCGGCGGCAACGACGGCTACTCGACGGTCGTCCCGTTCGAGAGTGGCCCCTACTACGACCTGCGCCCGACCGTGGCGGTCGCGCCCGAGTCCGTGATCCCGCTCGGCGAAGGTCTCGGACTGCACCCGAACCTCGCGAAGCTGTCGGCACACAAGGTCGCAGTCCTGGAAGGAGTGGGGACCGCGAAACCCGACCTTTCCCACTTCGAGATGCTGCGCCGGTGGTGGCAGGGTGACCAGGACGGGACCCAGGGTTTCGCACTCGGCGGGACCGGTTTCCTCGGACGCATGTGCGACACGGTCGGCGACCCCGGTGCACCGGCGGCGGGCGTGTCGCTCGGCTTCTCACCCTCGGCGATGCTCGTCGCCAACGAGACGCGCACGCTGGCCGTCGATCCCAGCGGCGACGGCGCGTTCCCCGGCGGTGACGACCCGGTGTGGATCGCGGCGCAACAGGCAATGGCGCCCGACCCGGAGGTTCCCGAGGCGAACGCAATGCTGCTCGCGGCACGCCGGGGAACATCGACCGCGCTCGGCTTCAGCGACGTGATCGCCGGGCTTCCGCCGGCCGACGTTGCCACCCACCCGTACCCGGACACGGGGTTGGGAAACCAGCTTCGGCTGGCGGCCCGCATCGTGCGCGGGGGGACGACGTCAGGCGTGCGCTGCATCCACGTACCGTTCTCCGGCGACTTCGACACGCATGTGGGCCACCTCGGTCGCCACTCCGATCTGATGCGCGAGCTCGATGACGCCCTCGACCGCTTCCTCGTCGAGCTCGAGGCGCGCGCTCTGCTGCAGAACGTTGTGGTGGCGACGATCAGCGAGTTCGGGCGGCGCCCGGCACAGAACCCGAACGGGCTCGACCACGGCACCGCTTCCACCGCCCTCCTGTTCGGCTCGGTGAAGGGCGGACTGCACGGGGTCCGGCCCAGCTTCAAGAAGCTCGACCCGATCGGGAATCTGGTGCCGACGGTTCTCATGACCGACTACTACGCCAGCCTGGCCAAGTGGATGGGCGTTCATCCCGTCGACGTGCTGCCCGGCGCGCCGACCCCGATCTCGGGCATGATCCGCCTCCACTGATCCCCCCGATCGGCAGGAGATCCTGATGGCCGAGTCCGGGCCGCAGATCGCGGAGAAGCAGGCCGCCGGCCGCCACGCGGCGCGCTATGTCGAAGACGGAATGCGCGTCGGGCTCGGCACCGGCTCGACCGTCCACTGGACGACTGTCGCCCTGGGTGAGCGGAAGGCCGACATCGTCTGCGTGGGTACGTCGGTCGCGACCGAGCAGCTGGCCCGGGCGGCCGGCCTGCGGGTCGTCGCTCCCACCGATCAGCCCGAGCTCGACCTCGCCATCGACGGCGCCGACGAGATCGACGCGCGACTCAACCTGGTCAAGGGCGGCGGCGGAGCCCACACCCGCGAGAAGATCGTGGCATCGATGGCGGCGCGGTTCATCGTCGTGGTCGACGAGTCCAAGGTCGTCGACCAACTCGGGCGCTTCGGTCTACCGCTCGAATTGCTCGAGTTCGGAGTGCCATACGTAACCCGGCGCCTCACCGCGCTCGGCGCCAAGTCGTGCAAGGCGCGCGGCAAGCAGAGCGACAACGGCAACCCGCTCTACGACGCTGATCTCTTTCCGATCACTGATCCGGCCGCGCTCGCGGTCGAACTTCAGGCGATCCCGGGCATCGTCGAGCACGGGATCTTCCCGGCTGCCATGGTCGAGCGAGTCGTGGTGGCCGGCGCCACCGGGGTACGAGAGCTGACCGCGCCTCGCTGACCATTATCTCGCCCTGACGCAGTC
>JBOGFL010000647.1:0-2175 GCA_050743285.1 Acidimicrobiia bacterium | reverse complement strand
CTCGTGAACGACGCGACATTCGAGGCGCCCCTCGATGAGGTCGCGTTTCAGGTTGTGCACTTTCCCGCCACTGAGATCGCCGACGAGCTCGGGAGCTCGATGGCGGGATCAATGGTGATGACCGGTGCGTATGTCGGCATCACGGGGCTGGTCTCGCTCGACGCCACCATCGCCGGCATGCAGGAGTCGGTGCCGCCGTACCGCACGCAGCACGTCGCCGCCAACGAAGCCGCGATCCGGGCCGGCTACGAGCGCGTCGACCGGCTGACCTACCCGGCGTGGACGCCCGAGGCGGTGACGTCGTGAACACCGTGAAGTCGCGCGGCACGGTCACGATCGATGTCGAGGTCTGCAAGGGCTGCGAACTGTGCGTGCCCGCGTGTCCCCCGGCCGTGCTGTCGATGTCGCACCAGGTGAACGCCACCGGATTCCACTACCCGCAGCTCCATCCCGGCTGCACCGGATGCGCGGCCTGTCTGCTCGTCTGCCCCGACTTCTGCTTCGAGGTCTACCGATTCGAGCGGCCGGTGGTGACCGAGGTCCCCGCATGACGGCACCCGCATTGGCACCACCGAGGTTGATGGAGGGGTCGGAGGCGATCGTGGAGGCCGCGATCGGGGCGGGGTGCCGGTTCTTTGCCGGGTATCCGATGACGCCGTTCACCGAAATTCTCGAGCACTTCGCGGCCAAGCTGCCCGAGGTCGGCGGCGTGTGCATCAACGCCGAGAGCGAGCTCGAGGCGGTCGGCATGACTTGGGGCGCGCTGGCCACGGGTGCCCGCGCCGCAACCGGTTCCACCGGTCAGGGCCTGTCGCTCATGCAGGAGTCGTTCAGCGAGATCACACTGGCCGAACTCCCGCTGGTGGCGTTCAACATGGCCCGGGGCCAGGGCGACTACTTCCAGGCGACGCGCGGTGGAGGCCACGGCGACTACCGGCACGTCGTGCTGGCGCCGGTCGACGCGGTTGAAGCCGTCGTGCTCACGCAGCTCGCGTTCGACGTTGCCGACCGCTGGCGGCATCCCGTCCTCGTGTACGGCGACTATCTCCTCGCGCATACCTCGGTGGCGGTGGCGGTCGAACCGGTCGACGTCGGCGCCGCGCCGGCCAAGGACTGGGCGGTCGACGGCTCGCGGTCGGGGACGGGCAGGTCGCGCTCGGTCACGCCGCTCGGTCTCGTGAAACACGGCCAGGGGCCGCGCCACGGCATCGAACCGCATCTACGGCGGATCGTCGCCAAGCAGGACGCGATCGCGAGTGAAGAGGTACGGGTGGAAACCGCGCACGTCGAGGACGCCGAAACCGTGATCGTCGCGTTCGGCTCCCCTGCCAAATTCGTGCGTTACGTCATGGAGGAGCTGCGGACCGACGGCGAGCGGATCGGGTACGTGCGCCCGATCACCCTGTGGCCGTTCCCGTCGGAGGCGGTTGCGGCGGCAGCCGACGGCGCCCGCAGGCTGGCGACGTTCGAGCTGTGCGCCGGGCAGATGGTCGACGACGTGCGTTTGGCGGTGCTCGGGCGGGCACCGGTCATGACCATCGGCGGCATCTCCACCGACCATTCCGGCTTCGGTGTCGGCAAGCTGCTCGACGCGGAGATCGTGCGCGAGCGGGTCCTCGCCGTCCACCGGGGCGAACCACTCCCGGATCTGCCGTGAGCGATCAGCCGTCGCTCCCGGTCGTGGACACCTCGGCCCCGCCGGGCGGGGCCAGCCGCAAGATCGAAGGCCTGAAGCCCGATCTGCTGCTCTCGCAGGAACACGACCTGTGCCCGGGTTGCGGAGAGCCGCTCGCGCTTCGGAGCGCGCTCGACACGCTGATGGACCTCGACGTCGCCGCCCGCACGATCGCGGTAATCGGCATCGGCTGCTACACGATCTTCTCCGGGCTCCTCGACGTCGACCTCGTGCAGGCACTGCACGGGCGTGCGCCCTCGGTCGCCACCGGCGTGAAGCGCATGCGGCCGGCGTCGCTCGTGTTCACGCTGCAGGGCGACGGCGACATGGTGAACGAGGGCCTTCAGGAGGTGCTGCACACCGCGGCGCGGGGCGAGAACGTCACCTGCCTGCTGTTGAACAACGGCGTGTTCGGTGAGACCGGCGGGCACATGACTGCGACCAGTGTGCTCGGGCAGCGGACCAAGAGCTCGCTCGAAGGACGGGAAGCTGAGTACCAC
>JBOGFL010000646.1:0-1625 GCA_050743285.1 Acidimicrobiia bacterium | reverse complement strand
CGGGGCCGCCGGACTGCGCGATCATCTCGGGGTTGACGTCCGGCCGGCCGGTCGCGGGGTCGAGCCCCTTGGCCCAGTTGCTCCCGGGCACGATCGGCTCACCATAGATGAACTCGCCGTTGGTCCGGTCGAGCACATAGAAGAAGCCGTTCTTGTCGTGGTGCATCAGCACCTGGCGCTCCTGCCCGTCGATCGTCACGTCGGCGAGCACCGGCGTGCTCACGGCGTCGTAGTCCCAGCAGTCCCAGGGCGTGTACTGGAAGCCCCACGCGATCGCGCCGGAATCCGCGTCCATGGCGATCGTGGCCGCGGTCCACTGGTTGTCGCCCTCGCGCACCCGGCAGTTCCAGGGCGCGGCGTTGCCGGTGTTCCAGTACACCAGGTTGAGCTCGGGATCGAACGCGCCGGTGGTCCAGGTCGGGCCGCCGCCGTTCTGCCAGGTGTCGCCCGGCCAGGTGTCGTTGCCGGGCTCGCCGGGGCCCGGGATGGTGTAGGTCGTCCAGCGCTCCTCGCCGGTCGCGGCGTCGTACGCTTTGACGAAACCGCGGATGCCGAACTCGCCGCCGGCGATCCCGGTCAGCACCATGTCCTTGAGCGCCAGCGGGGCGCCGGTGATGCTGTAGCCCTGCCGCCAGTCGATCACGGGGGTGTCCCAGACGACCTCGCCGGTGTCCTTGTTGAGCGCGACCAGGCGCGCGTCCATGGTGCCGACGTAGACCAGGTCGCCGAGCAGGGCGACGCCGCGGTTGTTCGAGCCGCAGCAGTAGACGCGCTCGGCCTCCTCGGAGACCTCCGGGTCGTAGCGCCACTTGATCACGCCGGTTGTGGCGTCGATCGCGAAGACGCGGGACTCGTCGGCCGACATGTAGATCACGCCGTCGTGGACCAGGGGCGTCGCCTCGAGGCCGCGGTTCTCGCCGCCGGTCGCCACGATCCAGACCGGCTGCAGCCCGCCGACGTTCTCGGGCGTGATCTGATCGAGCGGGACGTAGCGGTGGCCGTCGTAGGTGCGCCCGTAGGTCAGCCATTCCGAGGTGTTGTCCTGGGCGTTCGAGATGTCCTCGTAGGTGACTGGCTCGGCGTGCACCGCGGCGCCGAGCGCCACGGCGCCGCCGACCGCGACCGCCATGCCGGCAATGGTGAGCATGGTCTTCATGGCAGAACTCCTCCCCTCGGTTGAGCAAGCTCTCGGCATCCGGCAACGACGTCGGCGCGACGGGCCACCCGAGCAAGCCAGCGGTGGGCCGCTGCCCGCGTCGCCGCTCAGATTCTCGCCAGATCGTGGTTTCGGATCGACAGGCTCGGGACCCCCAGGTTGCCTGGCCGCTGTCTGCGAGCGCCGTTGCGTTCTCGTCTTCGGCAGGCGTGGCCGTTTGATCAGCTTTGGCGCAAGGATAGCACGGTCTCCCGACCAGCTGAAGTTTCACGTTGCGCCCAGCGGTCGCCCGCCCGGCCCTGCCGTCTGTCCGGCGAGACGTTCTCGGCTTTCGAGCCGCCCGGCACTTCGCCGCGACACGAATTCGACGCCGTCGCGACTCTGGTGGTTGACCACCGTTAACGCCCTGGTATTCGATCCGGATGTAGAATTGCTCGGCGCGGGGTCTTGCTCGCTGCCCGGGCACGGG
>JBOGFL010000645.1:0-4934 GCA_050743285.1 Acidimicrobiia bacterium | reverse complement strand
GGTCTGGGGTGAGCAGGCCGGCTCGACGTCGAATCTCGAGGGCCGCGTGCAGCGCGTCGTGCCGCGCATCACCCCCGAGGGTACGACGATGGAGAGCTGGCGCATCGCGTTCGAGCTCGCGCTGCGCTTCGGTTCCGATGTCGACCTCGAGTCGGTGGCCGAGGTGCAGGACGAGATGGCGAAGGTCGCGCCGGCGTTCGTCGGTGTGGATGCCGCGCTCCTCGCGGTGGCACGTGACGGCGCGGTGCTGCCAATCGCCGAGCACGCGTCTCGGCTCGTGTTCCTGCGCGAGCCGGTCGCGGCCGGTGCCTCGTGGGAACCGATCCGGCCCGGGACCTCGCACGAAGAAGCGGGCGCGGCGGCGTCGGCGACCTCGGCGGTCGAGTCGTCGGGTACGGGCTCCGACACCACGATCAAGCCCGGGCTCACCGGCGCCGGGCTCGGCGCGCACATCGCGGATCCGTCCGAGCTCCCGCGCCCGCCCCTCGAGCTGTACCGGTGGGACGGCCAGGCGCCCGGAGTCGCCGCCCCGGCGCCCGATTCGTACGGCCTGCGGCTCGTCGCCGGGCACGTGCTCTACGACGGCGGCCGCATGGTGCAGGAGACGCCGGCCCTGGCGGCGCTCGCGGCGGGAGCGGAACTCCGGGTGAACCGCCGCGACCGTGACCGCCTCGGCGTTGCCGACGGCGATCGGGTGCGGGTCAGCTCGGCGCGCGGCAGCATCGAGATCTCGCTGCGGGCCGACGCCGCCACCCCGGCCGGTACCGCGTTCCTCGCCTTCAACCAGCCCGGACCCGGCGCGGCCGACCTCATCGACGCCGGTCACGCCACCACCGACATCCGGCTGGAATCGCTGTGAGCCTTCCCGACCCGCTGTACGCCGACGGGGTCGACTTCACCGTCGTGGTCATCGTGATCGTGAAGACGATTGCGGTGTTCGCGCTTCTCCTTGTTTCTGTCCTCATCTACATCTGGTGGATGCGGCGCGTGCTCGGGATGATGCAGAACCGGTACGGCCCCAACCGGGCCGGGCCCTTCGGGATCCTGCAGACCCTCGCCGACGGCATCAAGCTGTTCTTCAAGGAGCACGCCAGCCCTCGGACCATCGACCGACCCGTGTACCTGGCTGCGCCGTACCTGGCGCTGGTGCCAGCTCTCCTCGCCTTCAGCATCGTGCCGATCGGCGGCACCGTGCAGGTGGCGGGCAAGACGACCTACCTCCAGCTCGTCGAGACCCCCGTCGGCATCCTCTTCCTGCTCGCGATGTCGGGCATCGGGCTCTACGGTGTGATGCTGGCGGGCTGGTCCTCGGGCTCGAAGTACCCGCTGCTGGGGTCGGTGCGGGCGTCGGCGCAGCTCATGTCCTACGAGGCCGCGTTCAGCCTCGCCATCGTCGGCGCGCTCATCCACGCCGGCACCCTCTCGACGCGCGGCATCGTCGACGACCAGGCCTGGAACGGCATGGGTTCGATATGGAACCAGTGGTACCTCGTGCCGGCACTGGTGGCGTTCGTCATCTTCGCGATCGCCGCCATCGCCGAGACGAACCACCCGCCGTTCGACCTGGCCGAGGCCGAGCAGGAGCTCACCGGCGGGTTCAACACGGAGTACAGCGGCATCCGCTTCGCGATCTTCTACCTGTCGGAATTCATGAACCTCATCACGATGTGTGCGATCGCGGTGACGCTGTTCCTCGGCGGCCCCTCGGGGCCGGCGCTCGGGTTTCTCCCCGCCGACGGCACCGTCAACGTCTGGATCATGCCGGTGTTCTGGTTCCTGCTGAAGCTGTGGGCCTTGCTCTTCTGCACCGTCTGGATCCGGGCGTCGCTGCCCCGCCTGCGGTACGACCAGCTCATGGGGCTGGGCTGGAAGTACCTCATCGAGATCGCGTTCCTTTGGATCATGGTGTCCGGACTCGTCGTCGTCGCGCGCGAGCAGGACTGGGACCTCTGGCTGATCGTTCCGGCGGCCGTCCTCGGCGCCTTCGCGGTCTACGGCGCGCTGATGGCCGCCATGCCGCGCAAGGACGAGCTGCTCGAGGAGATCAAGTAGTGAGCCGGTTCTCGGGCTTCGGCGTGACCATGAAGCAGATGTTCAAGCCCAAGGTCACGCGGCAGTTCCCGGAAGAGAAATCGCCCAAGCCGCCGCGCCTCCACGGTCGTCACGTGCTCAACCGCTACGAGGACGGGATGGAGAAGTGCATCGGTTGCGAGCTGTGCGCAGGGGTGTGCCCGGCGCGCTGCATCTACGTCCGGGGTGCCGACAACCCGACCGACCGGCCCGTTTCACCGGGGGAGCGCTACGGGTTCGTGTACGAGATCAACTATCTGCGCTGCATCCACTGCGACCTGTGCGTGGAGGCGTGCCCGACCGAGGCGATCACCGAGACCAAGCTGTTCGAGTTCTCGTTCACCAACCGCGAGGACGCCATCTATATCAAGGACCAGCTGCTCGTCGACGACGACGGGCGGGCCCGGCGCCAGCCGTGGGAGCTGTGGCTGGGTCACGAGGACGACGACACCAGCGAGTGGATGCGGGCCACGTCCCCGTCCGGGCGCGCCGACTACGAGGGCCGGGTGGCGTGGTCGGGCGAGCTCGGCTTCGGCGTACGCGAACCGGAGCACGGCCAGGCGCCGGCGAGCGCGCCGGGCGAAGGAACGACGGCCTAGTGGAAGCGGTCCTCTTCTTCGTCTTCGCCGCCGCCGCTCTGGTGGGCGCGCTGGGCGTGGTGCTGTCGCGGAACCCGGTCCACTCTGCCCTGTTCCTCATCATGGCGCTCGTGAGCGTGGCGATCTTCTTCGTGCTGCGCGACGCCCCGCTGCTCGCGGCGGTGCAGATCATCGTCTACGCCGGTGCGATCGTCGTCCTGTTCCTCTTCGTGATCATGCTGCTGGGCGTCGACCGCAGTGAATCGCTCTCGGAACCACTACCGTTCCAGCGGCCGATCGCGGTTCTGCTCGGCGTTTTCGTGTTGGTGGAGATCTTCCTGCTTGCGGGTCGTACCTGGTCTACGGGCGCGCCGTCGGTGCGGGGCGAGCTGGGAAGCACCGAAAGCAACGTGGAGACCGTCGCCCGCAACCTGTTCACCGACTTCCTGTGGCCGTTCGAGATCACCGCCGGATTGCTCGTGATCGCGGTGGTCGGTGGTGTCGTCCTTGCCCGCCGCAGCGGACAGCGACCCGGCATCGGCGATGACGCGCGCGCCGAGCTGGAGCGGGAAGAGGCGGGCTCGTGACGATCACCGAGAACTACTACCTCATTCTCGCCGCGCTGCTGTTCGGCATCGGCGCGGTGGGGCTTCTCGTCCGCCGCAATGTCCTCGTGATGTTCATGTGCGTCGAGCTCATGCTCAACGGTGCCAACCTGACGTTCGTCACGTTCGCCGATGCCCTCGACGACGTTGGCGGCCAGTCGATCGTGTTCTTCACGCTGGTCGTGGCGGCGGCCGAGGTCGCCATCGGTCTCGCCATCATCGTCGCTATCTTCCGCCGCCGCAGCGGCGCCACCGCCGACGACCTCGACCTGATGAAGGGCTGACGCGCGGTGGAGACGCGCGACGTCCTGGATCTCATCTGGCTGGTGC
Organism: Acidimicrobiia bacterium; assembly: GCA_050743285.1. Lineage (GTDB taxonomy): Bacteria > Actinomycetota > Acidimicrobiia > IMCC26256 > JACDBD01 > JBOGFL01. The sequence continues at coordinate 1,351 of JBOGFL010000645.1, read as the reverse complement.
CGGCGTTCCCGCTGGCCGGCGCGGTGATCCTGTTCTTCTTCGGCCGTCGTATCGGTGAACCGCGTGCTGGCTACCTGGGCGCGGGGATGGTCGGGCTTTCATTCCTCGGCTCCGTTGCCGCGTTCTTCGCGCTGCTCGACCTGCCCGCTGACGAGCGGGTCAACGTTTCGACACTGTTCACGTGGATACCGGCTGGTGCGTTCACGGTGAACGTCGATGCGTACGTCGACCCGCTGTCGGTGGCATTCCTGCTGTTCGTCACCGGCGTCGCCACCCTGATTCACGTCTATTCGATCGGTTACATGCACGGCGACGAGGGATTCGCGCGGTTCTTCTGCTTCCTCAACCTCTTCGTCTTCTCGATGGTCATGCTCGTGGTCGCCGGGAACTTCCTGCTCATGTTCGTGGGCTGGGAGGGCGTGGGGCTCTGCTCGTACCTGCTGGTGTCGTTCTGGTATCTGCGGGGCCGCGCCGCGCAGGCGGGCAAGAAGGCCTTCGTCACCAACCGGGTCGGCGACTTCGGCTTCATGCTTGCGATGTTCCTCGTGGTGTCGGAGCTGGGCACGCTCGAGTTCGGGCCCGCACTGGCCGGCGCCGAGACGCTTGCGGCCGGCACCGCCATCGCCATCGCTCTCCTCTTCTTCCTCGGCGCGGTGGGCAAGAGTGCCCAGATCCCCCTCCACGTGTGGCTGCCCGACGCCATGGAGGGCCCGACCCCGGTGTCGGCGCTGATCCACGCCGCCACCATGGTCACGGCCGGCGTCTACCTGGTCGCCCGGGCCCACCCGTTCTTCGAGGCCAGCGGCGGGGCCGCGGCCACGACGGTGGCGTGGATAGGAGTCGTGACGGCATTGCTGGCGGGCACGGTCGCCATCGTCCAGTACGACATCAAGCGGGTGCTGGCGTACTCCACTGTGAGCCAGCTCGGTTACATGTTCCTGGCCCTCGGGATCGGCGCCTACTCCTCGGCGATCTTCCTCGTGATCTGCCACGCCTTCTACAAGGGCACGCTCTTCCTCGGCGCGGGCTCGGTGATCCACGGCGTCGAAGACCACCAGGACCTGCGAACCATGGGCCGGCTGCGCCGGTTCTTGCCGTTCACTGCAGTCGGATTCATCGTCGCCTGGCTGACGATCGCGGGCATGCCGCCGTTCTCCGGATTCTGGGCGAAGGACGACGTCCTCGCGAAGGCGTTCTACGCAGACGAGTACGTGCTGTGGGGGATCGGCGTCGCCGCCGCCGCGCTCACCGCGCTGTACATGACGCGCGAGACGTTTCTTGTCTTCTTCGGTAACGAGCGCGAGGAGTTCGACGCCGCGACCCACGAACCCGATCCGACCGAGTCGCCCAC
>JBOGFL010000644.1:0-2657 GCA_050743285.1 Acidimicrobiia bacterium | reverse complement strand
GCGCGATTGAGCTGCTCGAGCAAGAGATAGCCCGCGAGCACCAGCGCGAGCCAGATGACGAGCGACCACGCGGTCACTCGTCGCTGGGCGGGCGCGACGCGGGACCGAGCATCCCGCGCGTCGAGGGCCAGCGACATTCCCCGGAAATGTAGCGACGCGCCGTCGGGATCGAGCATGCACGCCGGCGAGTTCCTCGAATCGTAAGGCCCCTTGCGTTTCGCCGAACAAACGAGTCGAACGCGCCCGTTCACGCGAAGTCACCGGTACGTTCCCGAATCGAATGGTCACTGCCCTCGTGCACGACCGCTCCGGAACGCGCCTCGACCTGCCGGCGACACGCTGGTTCGGGTCTTTGACGCCTGAGGAGCATCGGCTCCTCGACGAGGTCGCGCCCCCGGTACTCGACGTCGGTTGCGGACCGGGCCGCCACGTCGGCGCGCTCGCGGCGCGGGGCGTGCTGGCGCTCGGGATCGACATCGCCGACGACCTTCTCGACAACGCTCGTCGCCGTTCCGTGCCTGTGCTGCGGCGCTCGGTCTTCGATCGTGTACCCGGCGCCGGACGCTGGGGTACGGCGCTGCTGCTCGACGGCAACCTCGGGCTCGGGGGCGATCCGGTCACGCTCCTCCGGCGCCTCGGGACGCTGCTGCGAGACGACGGTCGCGTCCTGGTGGAGGCCGACGAGCACGGCGGCCCGTCGGCCGACGTTCGCCTCGAGATCGACGGCCGGCCCGGGCCGTGGTTCGAGCTCGGCCGCGTCGGACACCGGTCGCTTCCCGCGGTCGCCGCAACCGCCGGCTTCCACGTCGCCGGCACCCGGACCGAGGGCGGGCGGTGGTTCGCCCGGCTCGAACGGCAGCCGTGAGCACCCGGCTCCGAGAGGACGAGCGCCTCGCCGCCGTGCTCGGCGTCGCCCTCGGCGCCGCGTTCGTCGTGTCCTTCGCCACCGGCCTCCTGTCACACCTCGCCCAGAACCCGCCGTCGTGGTTCTCGTGGCCCGCCCGTCCGGCCGGTCTCTACCGCGTGACCCAGGGGCTCCACGTCGTCGTCGGCATCGCGACGATCCCGCTGCTGCTCGCCAAGCTGTGGGTCGTCTACCCGAAGTTCCTGCGGTGGCCGCCCGCCGAGACGGTGCCAGAGTTGCTGGAGCGCGCCTCGCTCGTCCCGCTCGTGGGCGGCGGGTTGTTCCTGGTCGGGACCGGGCTCGCCAACATCAACGGTTGGTACCCGTGGCCGTTCGGCTTCCGACTCTCCCACTACTGGGTTGCGTGGGTGACGGTCGGCGCGCTCACGACGCACGTCCTGGCCAAGTGGGCGACGACGCGAGACGCCCTCGCCGGTCGTACCGCGGCACGCCTCGACGTCGCGCCCGGTCAGCTCGATCGCCGTGGCTTCCTCGGGCTCGCGTTCGGCGCGTCCGGGCTGCTCGTGATGCTCACCGCCGGTCAGACCGTGCGGCCGCTCGAACGGCTGGCGCTGCTCGCGCCCCGCCGTCCGAGCGTCGGTCCGCAAGGCTTTCCGGTCAACAAGTCGGCCGAGGAGGCCGAGGTCGAGGAACTTCTCGACGACGCCGAGTACCGTCTCGTCGTCGACGGTCGCGTGCCACGCCCGCTTCGCCTGACGCGCGAGCAGCTCACTCTCTTGCCCCAGCACGAAGCCGTGCTCCCGATCGCCTGCGTCGAAGGGTGGAGCGTGTCCAAGCGATGGCGCGGGGTCCGGGTCCGCGACCTCCTCGACCAGGCCGGCGCCGCGGATCACGCGACCGCGCGCGTGCACTCGCTTCAGCGTAGCGGCGCCTACAACACCTCCGAGTTGAACCGCGAGCAGACCGAGGACCCGGACACGCTGCTCGCGGTCGAAGTCGAAGGCGAGCCGCTTCATCGCGACCACGGGTACCCGGTGCGTCTGATCGGACCGAACCGGCCCGGCGTCCAGCAGACGAAGTGGGTCGAGCGGGTGGAGGTCTTGTGAGCCCGGCGGCGACCACCCCCGGCAGCCGGTTCTGGGTCGGCCTCGCCTTGGGCTGGGCCCTGATCGGCTTCGGGATCGCGGGCGCCGTTGGCGACGCGGCCAAGACGATGCCGAGCGCGCTCGCCATCTGGGTGCTGGGCGCAGGTGTGATCCACGATCTCGCGATCGCGCCCCTCGTGCTCGGCGCGGGTTGGTTGGTCGTGAGGCTCGTGCCGCCCGGAATGCGGCGGCCGGTGACGGTCGGCACCGTGCTCAGCGCATTCGTGCTCCTCGTGGGCTGGATCCCGTTGCGCGGCTACGGCGACCGCCCCTCCAACCCGACGCTGCACCCGATCGACTACCGCACCAGCGTCCTCACCGCGCTCGGCGCGATATGGCTCCTCGTGGCCGGCTGGGCCGTCGCATCCCGCTGGCGGCGGCGAGGAACCGTGAAGCCGTGATCGAGGTCATCCTCCCCGTGCTCGACGAGGCCGCCGCGATCCCCGACGTGCTTTCCGGCCTCCCCGCCGGGTTCGCGCCGATCGTGGTCGACAACGGCTCGACCGACGGGTCGGCGGACGTGGCCCGAGCGCACGGCGCGAGAGTCGTGTCCGAGCCGCGGCGAGGTTTCGGCGCCGCCTGCCAGGCGGGCCTCGAGTCGGCCGAGACCGAGGTCGTCTGCATGATGGACTGCGACGGATCTCTGG
>JBOGFL010000643.1:0-1831 GCA_050743285.1 Acidimicrobiia bacterium | reverse complement strand
CTCCTACACGGGCTGATGTCGTCGGGCGACTCGTTCGGCGCCGGGTTCGACGTCCTCGCACACGACTGCCGGCTCGCGAGGTCTTCGTGTGTGCGCGTCTGTCGCCCGAGGAAGAGGTCGAGCGCCCAGCCCCCGGCGATCCACCAAGTCGCCCTGAGGTCGGCAAGGAGCCCGCGAAGGTCCGTGGGGCGCAGCGGCTCCCATGCCCAAAGGAAGCCGTAATCGCGTTCACCGGTCACGATGCCAGTCTGCCTTCGCGAGTTGACATGAGCGGTCTGGCGGTCGTCGAGCATCGAGCGAGGGATTGGCTGTCTCTTCGACGGCAGTCGTCAGGGATCTTCGTCGGGGCACGTGTCGGTGATGCCTCGTATGGCATCGATCTCGATGGGGTCGGCGGTGAGGTTCCAGCGCAGCTTCACCGTCGTCCAGGTGTTGGCGTAGGTGCACCAGTAGGTGCGTTCGGGCGGCTTCCAGGTTGCGGGGTCTTGGTCCGCTTTGGATCGGTTGGCTGAGGCGGTGACGGCGATGAGGGTGCCATCGTAGTCGAGGTCGTTGGCGAAGCGGCGTCGACGGGTGGCGGTCCAGTTGTCGGCGCCGGAGTCCCAGGCTTCTGCGAGTGGCACGAGGTGGTCGATGTCGAGGTCGCTTGCTTGGGTTGTCGTGGTGGCGTCGAATCGGGATCGCCATCGGCCTCCGGTCAGGGAGCATTGTGGACCGATGGTGAGTGGTTCGAGGGATTCGGTGATGAGGACTTCGCGGCGGGTGTCGCAGCCGTCGGTGTCGGCGTCGATCCAGTGCTCGAAGAGGTTGCGGTCGTAGCCGGCGCGTGGCCGTTCGGGAGCGACGGTGAGCTGATCGATGCGATCTTCGGTGCGCTCGTGGTTCGGCTCCGAGCTGCTGGTGGTCGTAATGGTTTCGCCGCCGCCGCTGTCGTTGCATCCGCCGAGGACGCTGAGGCATACGAGCAGAGTGAGCGACGCCTTCACGGGTCCCGGTCGAGTACTCGGCGGACCTGGCTTGGAAGGTAGTAGCGGTTTCCGTGCCTTCGTTTGGTGTCGATGAGTCCGGTACGGGCCCAGCGGAGGATCTGTCGTTCGGAGACGCGAAACATGCGCGCGACCTCGCGGCGGCTCAGCGGCCGTTCAGCAGGTTCCACCCCGTTGGAACGTGTTTGTGGGGTGCTCGGTTCCCGGGGGAGGCCGAGGAGCGGGGTTTCAGGTTTTGTCGTCGGGCTCGGCGTCGCGTGCGAGTTCGTCGAGGTAGTCGTCGAGTTCGTCGTCGTAGATGGGGCGCACGGTGACAGTGATGGTCTCGTCGGCGGGTTCAGAGGGGTCGACGCCGGGCGGCCACGAGGGGGTTGCTATGTCTCCCAGGGTATGGGGTGGGTGTGACATCGGCGCGGACCTGCGCCCTGTCGTGGTTGCGCGGACTGAGCGTGGACGCGGGCAGACGTCGCAAGGTTAGAGGGGGAGTTGGAGCTGGCGGGCGCGGGCGGTGCGGTGGGGTCGGGGGAGGGCGAGGAGGTCGGCGAGGTCTCGCAGCGCGTCGTCAACTTGGTCGGGCGTGCGGGTGCCCTGGCTGAGGGTCTCGAGGATGCGTCCGAGGCGGCCGTGTCCGGCTGCGGCGCGCAGGGAACGGATGGCGTCGGCGAGGGCGATCCAGTCGGGGGCGCACCGTGGGGTGCGGTCGGACCAGGTGAGCACGGTCAGGGCGGCGTGGCGCAGCGCGGGCAGGTCGACGACGGCGCTCATGGCTGGGGTGGGAGGTAGCCGAGGGGATCGACGAGCGTGTCGTGGTCGTAGACCTCGAAGTGCAGGTGCGGCCCGGTGGA
>JBOGFL010000642.1:0-2633 GCA_050743285.1 Acidimicrobiia bacterium | reverse complement strand
ACACCTCGTAGTCCATCGACAGGCCGAACAACACCGCGAAGATGATCGGTGCCAGGTAGGAGATGATCGGCGTGTGTTGGTTCACCCCGATCCACGACAAGCCCCAACCCCACTGGAACACCGCCACGAGCACGCCGTAGGCCGCGAGGATCGCGAGCAGGTTGAAGATCGCCGCCTTGATCGGGATCGTCACCGACCGGAACACGGTGCCCAGGATCACGAACGAGATGAGGATCACGACGCCGATGAACAGGGCGAGGCGATCAGTGATCCGGTCGTCGAGGTCGACGTACGACGCGCTGGTGCCGCCGACGAGCACGTCGAGGTCGGTCCCGTCGGTCGCGTCCGGCAGGACCCTGTCGCGGAGCCGGTCGACGAGCTCGGGTGTTCGCTCGCTCTTGGCGCCGCTGCTCGGCACGATCGAGAAGATCCCGGTGTTCTCGTCCTGGTTGAAGGTCGAGCTGAGGAGCGACGACTGCAGCGGGGAGTCCGCGGCGAATGCTTCGGATGGCGGGTTCACGAGCACGACGTCGCTTGTTTCTTCGATGTCGGCGAGCGTCTGCTGGTAGCTCGCCAGGACCCCGGAGTCGGACACGTTCTTGCCCCCGCCGACCTCGACGACGGCGAGGAACGAGTTGTTGAAGCCGGGCCCGAATCCCTCCGAGATCAGGTCGTAGGTCTTCACCTCCGGCGAACCCTCGGGTGAGTCGGTGGCGTCGGCGGGGCCGAGGCGCATGCTCAGGGACGGGATCGCGATGACGACCAGGGCGATGACCGCGAGCAGCGCCGACGCGATCGGCACCCGGGTCACGAACCGAATCCAGCGCCGACCGTTGCTCTCGTGGTCCTCCCGGGGAAGGGGGTGGACGAAATGCAGCCGGCCCCACTCGACGTGGTGCCCGAGGAGCCCGCACATGGCCGGCAGCAGCGTGAGGGCGGCACCGATGGACACGATGACGACGACCGCGATCGCGAGTGCGATCACCGACACCGCCGGCACCTGGAACACGAACAGGCCGAGCAGCGCCACGATCACCGTCGACCCTGCCGTGAGCACCGCCCGCCCCGAGGTCGCGAGGGTCTTGCCGGCGGCCGCATCGGGGTCGAGCCCGTTGGCGAGCTCACCCTTGAAGCGACCGACGACGAAGAGCGAGTAGTCGATGCCGACGCCGAGGCCGATCATGATCGCGGCCGCGGGCGCCACCGAGGGAACGGTGAGAACGTTCGCCATGACCGAGATGAGCGCGACGCCGGTACCGACCCCGACGATGGCGGACACGATCGGGATGCCCATGGCCGCCACCGCACCCAGCGTGATCAGGAGAACGATGATGGCGGCGACGATGCCGATCTCCTCCGATGCCCCGGTGTCGACGGGCTCGGTGTTCACGACCAGTGAACCGCCGGCTTCGATCTCGAGGTCGTCGCTACGGAACGGGTCGATCGCGTCCTCGAGGTCTTCGGCGCCTTCGAGACCGACATCGGAGGTCGACTTCGTGTACGACACGTTCGAGTATGCGATCTTGCCGTCGTTGCTGACGGTGCAGAACGCGTTCTCCTGGTCGCCTTGGCCGAGATTCATCGTGCAGCCGGTGCTCCCGGGGGGAAAGAACGGGTTGGAGACACCCGTGTCAGGCACGATGTGCGGCAGCTTCCCGACGGCCTTGAGCGCCTTGTTGACTTCGGACGCCTGGTCTTCGATCGTCTTGCCGTTCATGGCCCGGAAGGCGATCTGGGCCTTGGCGCCGTTCTGCTCGGGGAAGTTGTCGGCGAGGATGTCGGCGGCGTCTTGCGCCTCGGTACCGGGAAGCGAGAACGAGTTCGACTCCTCGCCGCCTGCGACCCGGGACAGGACGACCGCACCGATGACGATCACGATCCAGGCCGCGATCACCGGCCAGTGGTGCCGGGCACAAAACCGCCCTTGACGCTCCAGCATCCGCGGCACCCTATCCTCCGCCCGTGTGAGCGTGCTGGACTCGTGGCGGGTCGTAGAACTCGGGGGACAGATCGCGGCGCCGTACGCGACCAAGTTGCTGCTCGACCTCGGCGCGACGGTGGCGAAGGTCGAGCGACCGGGCGGCGATCCCCTACGCGCCTGGGGCTCGGGTGATCTGTATCGCTACCTGAACGCGGGCAAGCACGAGGTCACGGTCGACATGACGACGCCCGGAGGCACCGACTGGCTTCTGAAGGCCGCCCGTGACGCCGACCTCGTCGTCGAGAGCCTCGGCGCCGGTGAGCTCGAGCGCGCCGGCGTCGCGACCGCACAGCTCTTCGAGGCCAACCCGACGCTGGTCCTGGTGCGCATCGCACCGTTCGGACAGCGCGGCCCGCACGTCGGGAATCCGGTCAGCATGCTCACGCTCCAGGCGCAGAGCGGCTGGGTGTCGAATCACAACGTCGCCGGCGCCGACCCCGTGCAGGTGGGCGGTCGGCTTTCGGAGTACACGGCCGGCGCCTACGCGGCGTGCGCGGCCGCGACCGCGGTGCGGGCGGCGCGCGATCTGAACCAGGCGGTCACCGTCGACTTGTCGATGCAGGAGTGCCTGGTCGGCACGCTCGCCTACCCGATGCTGCATTTCGAAGCGCTGAACCGCCTGGGCCTGCCGCCGCCGCAGGCGCGTCATTTC
>JBOGFL010000641.1:0-11069 GCA_050743285.1 Acidimicrobiia bacterium | reverse complement strand
AGTTCTCTACCACCTTCTCTACCAGCCCCGCCCACGGCCCACGTGGGGCCGGTAGAGAACCGTTGAGGGGCTGGTCCCAGCTCGGCGGGCTTGGGCAAGGAAACGCGATTCGACGTATTTCGGAACGCGGCACGCGTGGAGACGCGGACCCGCAACAAGCACTTGATCTCCCGTCGGGCCGGTGCACCACGTGTTGGGCACTTGGCCCACATCAGCCGACGTGACCGTCGGCCGCGCGGCGGCCTCGACGTCCTCTGTGCTCTGCGGATGCCGAGCAGCTGTTGGACGTCCAAGATCGAAACCAGTGCCTAGCCTGCGGCGCGACGCGGCGCGGCGCCGCGTGTGGGTGCGATCGCGACGAAGCTTGCGGCGGCGGCGAGAACGAGGAGCCCTGCTTGGAGGCCGAGGGTGTCGGCGAGCCAACCGACGATCGCGGGCCCGAGCACGAAGCCGAGGTACCCGACGGAGGTAACGCCGCCGATGACGAGCGCGGGTCGGTCGAGCTGAGCGCTTGCGTGGGCGAGTAACAACGGCCAGCAAACGGAGATGCCAGCAGCTGCGACGACGAGGCCGGTCGCCGCCATTGCGACGGGACCGGCGCTGGCCATGAGCGCGAGACCGCCGGCCGCGAGTCCCGCGCCAAGGCCGACACCACGACGGGCGCCGAGCGAGCCGGCGGCGGGCCCGAGGGTCAGACGTGCGCCGGTGGCGACGAGTTGGCCGACGACAAAGGCGGCCGTACCGACCACCAGCCCCGAAGCGAGGTCTTCCCGCAGAAAGAGCACACCCCAGGTGTCGATGCCGCCCTCGACCATTGCGGATGTGGCAAAAACGACGGCCAGCAGAACGAGGCCCTCGCGTCGAACCGCGCGAAATGCCTCGAGAAGCCCGTGCCGTTCACCGCTCGCACCAGCTGGAAGCCGAACGTGACGGCATCGTTCGGCCAGGACGAACGCTACCAATGCGGCCGCCAACCACATCCAGCGCCACGACAGTCCGGCTCGCAGCAGGACGCCGACGGCGATCGCACCACCGACCACGCCGCCGTTGAAGAGCGCATGAAAACGCACGAGCCGACCGGGTTGGTGGCCGAGCGCCGCGGTGGCGGCGACGTTGATGACGACGTCGACGGCGCCGCCGAGCGCGATCACACCAACAAGCAGCCCACTGAACGCCAGCGGCGAATGGACCGCGGCGCCGACGGCGAGCAGCAGACCCCAGCCGGCCAGGCTGCGCGAGAGCGCGGTCTGGGTTCCCCACCGTTCGGCCAGCGAGCCCGCGACCGCGTTCGCTGCCGAAGCACCTAGCAACGCCACCGAGAGGAGCAGCCCGAAGGACCCGTCGGAGATGCCGAGGAACGCCTTGATGTCCGACACCGAAACCGCCCACGCTCCCCAGAACAGCCCGAAGCAGACGAACGTCGAAGCAACCGGGCGCAGCGACACGCTCATCGACATCGACCGAGCCTCCCACGACGAGCGATCTTGTGGCTGGCCGCCTGCGGCGACTTTTACGGATTGGTCACTCGTGCGGCGCCAACGGGCACGCACCGCCGCTACGACGGCGGCAACCTCAAGGGACGCTCCACGACCGCCAGATACCCTGACGAGTGCCGGTCGAGCTGCGCAGTTCTCTACCACCTTCTCGACCGGCCCCGCCCACGTAGCTCAGGGGATAGAGCAACCGCCTCCTAAGCGGTAGGTCGCAGGTTCGAATCCTGCCGTGGGCGCATTGCCGTGCCGCATGACCGACGGTCCGAGCACGATGCGGGCGTGGCGCACCCATGAATGCGGGCAACCGCTCGACGTGCTGCAGCTCGACACGGTGCCGATTCCCGAACCGGGTCCGGGCGAGGTGCGGGTGCAGGCTCACCGGTTCGACGACGAGGTTCGCTCGGGCGCCGTCCGACATCCAGCGGCTCCGCGAACACCCCGATCTCGACCTGGCGGTGCCGACCCCCGACCACTTCATTCCGCTGCTGTACGTCGCCGGCCTTGCCGCGGCCGGGAACCGGTCCTGCGACGTGCTCACCGAGGGCTGCGCGATGGGATCGCTTTCGATGACCTCCTACATGATGGACTTCGACACTGAGCCCGGCGCCGGGTCCGTGGCCGGGTCGCCACCGTTGCCCGACGTGCCGCCCGAGGACACGAACCTGTGAGCGTCAGAGCTTGAAGATCACGACGTAGCTGGCGCCCGTCTCGGTCTCGAAATCGGTGTGCGTCGATCCCGCGGCGGCGGCGTAACCGTCGCCGGCGGTCATCTCCTTGCCCTGGTTGCGGATCGTGCCGCTGACCACATGGTTGAACTCGGCATGGGTGTGGGTGTGTGGGCTCCCGCGATAGCCGGGTTGTGCCTCCACGAACACGACCGTGTAGCCGTCAGCGGTGCCGAGAATCTTGGCCCGGGCCTCGCCGGCGTCACCGGTCCACGGCATCCATTCGGTGTCTCCAGCCCTGACGATGTCCCATCCGTCGAGTGAGATGTCGATGCTCATGTTGCTCCGTTCAGTTCCGTCGTGTGTTGATCAGGCGACGTTCTCGCGAAGAGTCTACGAACTGCCGGTCGCATCCGTTGGGGCCGAGACGGGCTTCGACTCGGCCGATCCCCGCTGGCGCAAGAAGATGCTCAGTACGACGATCGCGAGCACGGCGAGAAACTCATGTCCAGAACCGTGCGAGCACGTGCTCGTACAGCTCGATGTCGAGCTCCTTGGTCGCGGGCGGCGGGTCGACGCGGGTGGACGCCCTGAGGTCGCGTTCTCGTGGATCGGTGTCACCGGGGGCCGGCGTCGGTAGCATCCGCAGGCCACTGGAGGACCGCCATGCCGCACGATCCCGTCGTCAGTCCGACCGTCTCGATCGGCGAGCACCGCGAACCGGTGTTCCGTCACCCCGAACAAGAGGAGGCGGGCCGGCGCGCCCTCGCCGGCTTCGGGCGACAGCCCAACGTGCTCGTGATCATGTTCGACGACGTCGGCTGGGGCGACTTCGGCTGTTACGGAGGAGGGATCGCGGTCGGCGCGCCGACGCCCAACATCGATCGCCTCGCCCGGGAGGGGCTTCTCCAAACTTCTTGCTACTCCGAGCCGTCGTGCACTCCGTCCCGGGCGTCGCTGCTCACCGGCCGGCTGCCGATGCGCCACGGCCTGCAGCGCCCCCCGATGTACGGCGAGCCTGGCGGACTCGAGGACGAGATCACGCTGGCCCAGCTTCTCGCCGACGCCGGCTACGCAACCCAGGCGGTCGGCAAGTGGCACCTCGGCGAGGCGCTGCCGTCACAGCCACAGAACGTCGGCTTCGACGACTTCTACGGCTTCCTGTCAGTGTCGGACATGTACACCGAGTGGCGCGACCCCTACTTCTTCCCCGAAGTCGTCTACAGCGAGGAACGCACCAAGTGGGTGGAGAACCAGCCGTTCAATCGCTGCTTCGTGCACGCCGCTCGGGGCGGTGAGCCGGAGGAGGTCGAGGAGGTCACGATCCCCGTCCTGTCCCGGCTCGACCGAATCTGGACCGACTACTCGGTCGAGTTCATCCAGCGCCGAGCCGGCACCGACCAGCCGTGGTTCCTCTACCACTGCACCCGAGGCACACACTTCGACAACTATCCGCACGAGGACTACCTCGGCCGCTCCCCCGCCAAGCATCCGTACAAGGACACGATCGTCGAGCTCGACGACATCGTCGGCCGGCTGGCGGCGACCTTGGAGGAGACGGGTCAGCTCGAGTCGACGCTGGTGTTCGTCACCTCCGACAACGGCCCCAACATGGAGACGTGGCCCGACGCCGCCTACACGCCGTTCCGCTGCGCCAAGGGCTCGACGTGGGAGGGTGGGCAGCGCGTGCCGGGCGTGGTGTCGTGGCCGGGGATGGTCGGGCCGGGCCGGACATCGGACGGCCTGTTCAATCTCATGGACCTGTTCCCGACCGCGCTCACGCTGGCGGGTGCAGCTGACACGGTCCCGACCGACCGCTTCGTCGACGGTGTCGACCAGGCCTCGTTCCTGCTCGCGTCGGAGGGTGATTCCAACCGGAAGCACCAGTACTACTGGCTGGGTCAGACGTTCTCGGCGTTGCGGGTCGGCGAGTGGAAGTTCATGCTCCATTCCATCTCCGACAACGACACCGACGTGCTGAATCCGGGTGGGTTCACCGGCGTCCACCAGCGCTATCCGTACGGGCGGCTCCACAACCTCTACCTGGATCCGCAAGAGACGCGCAGCTACCTGATCCGCAAGCTCGCGTACCTCGATGCCTTCCAGACCGGGATCCGCGACCACATCGCCACGTTCGCCGCGTACCCGCCCAAGGCGATCATCCCCCTCCGCGGCTGAATCGCCCCTTCTTGGCGGCGGTGGACGTGCGCGACAATGGGCGTGATCACAGAGTTCACCGTACCGACGAAGTACTGGCACCCGCTCGCCGACGGGCGCATCCAGTGTGACGTGTGCCCGCGCGCCTGCAAGCTCCGCGAAGGGCAACGAGGCGTGTGCTTCGTGCGGGCGCGGGAGGACGACCAGGTGGTCCTCACCACCTACGGACGCTCGAGCGGATTCTGCGTCGACCCGGTCGAGAAGAAGCCGCTGAACCACTACCTCCCCGGCAGCTCGGTCCTGTCCTTCGGCACCGCGGGCTGCAACCTCGCCTGCCGGTTCTGTCAGAACTGGGATATCTCGAAGTCGAAGGAGATCGACACGCTCGCCGACCAGGCCGCGCCCGAGAGGATCGCCCGCGCCGCACAGGAGCTCGGTGCCCGAAGCGTGGCGTTCACCTACAACGACCCGACGATCTTTCTCGAGTACGCGGTCGACGTGGCCGACGCCTGCCACGAGCTCGGCATCGCCGCGGTCGCGGTCACCGCCGGTTACATCTGCCCCGAGCCACGCGTCGAGTTCTACGAGCACATGGACGCGGCCAACGTGGATCTCAAGGCATTCACCGAGGACTTCTACCGCCACACATGCGGCGCCCACCTCGAAGCGGTGCTCGAGACGCTGGAGTATCTCGTCCACGAGACCGACGTGTGGGTCGAGATCACCAACCTGCTGATCCCGGGGCGCAACGACGGCGACACCGAGCTCGACGAGATGACAGGCTGGGTTGTCGAGCATCTCGGACCCGACGTGCCGATGCACTTCACGGCGTTCCACCCCGACTTCAAGATGATGGATGTGGCGCCGACGCCGCCGGCGACGCTCAGCCGGGCGCGCGAGATCGCCCGCCGCAACGGCGTACGGTACGCCTATACCGGCAACGTGCACGACGCCCACGGCGGCAGCACCTACTGCCCGGGATGCGGCGAAGTGGTGGTCGAACGTGACTGGTACGAGCTCGGCGTCTACGCGCTCACCGACGATGGTCGCTGCGAACGGTGCGGCGCACAGATTCCGGGCCGCTTCGCCGGGCCGCCGGGCGGTTGGGGCCGGCGCCGGGCCCCGGTGCGCCTCGCTTCCTTCGGCGGCTCCGGCCGGTGACGTCGACGGCGCGGGTGCGGCCGGCCGCGTTCGCCGGCGCCTTCTACGCCGCAGCTCCCGAGCAACTCGCCGCCGACGTCGACGCGCTGTTGGCGACGGCACGCGCGACGAACGACGCGCCGGTGCCCAAGGCCCTGGTCGTCCCGCACGCCGGTTACATCTACTCGGGGCCGGTCGCGGCGGCCGGATACGCCCGGCTGGCGCCCGGCCGCGGACGCATCGAACGGGTGGTGCTGCTCGGTCCCGCGCACCGGGTGGTGGTGCGCGGGCTGGCCGTGGGCTCGGCCGACGCCTTCGCAACTCCGCTCGGCGAGTTGGCGGTCGACACCGCGACACGCGACGGGCTCGTCGCGCTCCCGTTCGTTTCGCTCAACGACCCGGCCCACGGGCCGGAGCACAGCCTCGAGGTGCACCTGCCGTTCATCCAGCGTGTGCTCGGCGATGTCCAACTGGTGCCTGTCGTGGTCGGCGACGCGACGCCCAAGGAGGTCGTCGCGGTGCTCGACCGTGTGTGGGGTGGGCCGGAGACCGTCATCATTGTCAGCAGCGACTTGAGTCACTTCCTCGACGACCGCGCCGCGCGTGTCGCCGACCGTCGTACCGCCGACGCGATCCTCGCCCGCGACCCGGCCGCCCTCGGTTCGCACGACGCCTGCGGCGCCTATCCGCTACGCGGCCTCCTCCGCACGGCGCGCGACCGCGGGATGGACGTCGAACTGGTGGCTCTCGCGAACTCGGCCGACACCGCCGGAACTCGTGAACGTGTGGTCGGCTACGGCGCCTTCGCGCTTTCCGAGCCGCTTGGCACGACGCCATCGTGACTGCCCGACCGCCGCGCCCGCCGGCACTCACCAACGGGCAACGAACGCAGGTGCTCGGGGTCGCGACGACCGCGATCGAGCGGGCACTGATCGGCGCCGACGCCGTGCCTCCGGAACCGAGCGACTACGACCCCCCGCTCCGGGAACCGGCGGCGACGTTCGTGACCCTCGAGCGCGACCGCCGGCTGCTCGGCTGCATCGGGACGCTCGAGGCACACCGTCCGTTGGTCGCGAGCGTGGCGCACAACGCGCTGGCGGCCGCCTTCTCCGACCCCCGGCTCCCGCCGGTGACAACCGACGACTACGAGGCAATGACGGTCACGGTGTCGTACCTCAGCGCGCTCGAGCCCATGGACGTGAGTAATCGCGACGCGCTCGCGGCCGCCGCGTGCCCGGGTCGGGACGGGCTCGTCCTGGAGATCGGCCCGCGGCAGGCAACGCTCCTGCCCTCGGTTTGGGAGCAGGTACCTGCGACCGACGAGTTCCTCGATCTGCTGTGGAACAAGGCGGGTCTTCGGTCCCGGGAGTGGCCAACCGGTATCCGGGTCCTTTGCTACGTCACCGACGTGTTCGGTGACACCGGCCCGCGCGCTTCCGTCAGCAGCTCGTGAACACCGCGCCCTTGACCGCGGCCCGGCCGCCGCGCCCGTCGAGACTGTCGATCACCCCGTCCAGGCACTCCTGCTGGGCGAGCACCTGGAGGTTGCTCGACCGCAGCTGATCCTGCATCGCGGTGACGAGGCCCTCCGTCTGCTGGAGCTGTGACTGGCTCCCGCGGTAGGCGGTCTCCAGAAACTCCTTCGCCGCCTTCTGCTCGCCGAGTGACTTCGTGACCTTGCGCTCGGCCTTCTGCGCCCGGCGCAGCTTTTTCTCGGCGCGGTGGAGCGCCTGCTCCCGTGCGTCAACCTTGTGCTCGAGCTCTGATGCCCGGTCGGTCGCGTCGGCCCAGCCGAAGCTGATCCCCAGAACGAGCAACATCGCGACAGCACCCGCGGCCACCGCGGTCGCCAGTCCCCGGCGCTTGTTCCAGGCCCACCGCGCCGCGTTCCTCGACCGCTTGGGCGGAGTCAGCTCGGCAACGGGCACGTCCTCGGTCTCGTCGGACGCGGCCACAGGGACGAGCTCCGGCTCGGGGTCGCCGGCGATATGGCGGTCATGGCACGCGCAACACAAGCGCGACGCCGTGCCCGCCGGCACTCCACATATCCAGCAGGTTGTCTGCCTCATCTCGTGCTCCCAGGGACGATCGGGATCAGCTCAAGTATCACCCACGGTGAGCACTCCGTGCGCCGGTCAAACGGCCAGGATCCCGTCGATCGTCAGGTCGACGGCCAGGACAACGAGTACGGCCGCGCTGAGACGGGCAAGAACCCCCCGGAAACGCTCGGAGATCGGGGCCAGTTCGCGGGGCGCGAGCGACGTGGCGACGACAACCGCAACTGCGAACGCAGCGGTGCCCGACGTCGATGCCACACCCTCGTTCGCACCGGCCACGAGGGCGAGAACGGCAACCTCGGGGCCGAGCAGCAGCGGAACCGCCACCGGCACCAGCGCCGCCCGCCATCCGGGGAGCGCGGGCTCGGCGGCAGGGGGCCGTGCGACCAGGTCACGAACACCCGCGACCAGCAAGACCAGGCCGGCCGCGATCCGCGCCGACGCCTCGTCGATGTCGAGCGCGTCGAGGAGCCCGTCGCCGACGGCCGCGAGGGCTACAAGGACGACGAGCGCGATCGCGCCGCCGAGCCCGGCTACCGCAACCCGGCCACGGCGAGTGCCGGGCGCGGGCAGCGCGCCGTGGATACGGGCCGGGTTCACCACGGTGACGAACGCCAGGAGCAGAAGGACGAACGTCATGGCGCCGGTGCGGCGAGAAGCGCGGAGATCGCGTGCTGCTGGTCGTCCATGCGGGTCACGCCCTCGTGGAACCAGGCGCCTTCTGCGAGCTCGGGGCTTGTCGACTCGTCGGCCTCGGCCGCGCTCACCTGGCGCTCGACGAGCAGGCCTGCCACGCAGTCACTTCGAACCGAGATCGACTCGCGGAGCGACTCGAGACGGGGATCCACCGTGCCGAGGCGATCGAGCGCCGCAAACCCCTCACCGAGGGTTCCGAGCCCCGAGCCGGGTGCAAACGGCCCGCGCACAAGGCGCGTGAGGCCGCCGGCCCGGCGCTGCGACTCGTAACGCACCTGCACGCCGAGTATCCCGGCCAGACGCCGTGCGTACGCGACTTGGGCATCGTCGAGGGCCTCACTCGGCCAGCGCGCCATCTCGTCGAGCGCGTACGCGGACCAGTGGTCGGAGAGGTACGGGAAGCGGCGCTCCTCACGGTCGCGGCGGGTCGCGACATAGTCGGCGATTCGCCGCGCCGGTTCGTCCCATCCGGCGGCCGGGAACGCGTTGTGGAGACGAGCCAGCGCCCACAGGGTTTCGCCGGTGGCAAAACGGTCGTACTGGTCGGGCACCGGCATCTCGGTGTCCGGATTCCAAAGTGACAGCACCGCCCCGTCCGACCTCACCTGACCGGTGAGGAAGTTGCCGAACTGGCGCGCCAGCCGGTCGAGGTCGTGGCGGCCGGTGGTCGACCGCCGCTCGAGCACCGCGGCGGTGAGCAACGCGGTAGCGCCGGTCTCGAGGTGCGCGCCCGGCCACCCGAACGCGGCCCAGTTGTCGCGCGTGACGAGACGGTGGCGCGCGAAGCGAAGCCCGCGGTCGGCGAGCGGGCGGGCACCGACCACCTCCGCGCCTGCGGCCTGATACAGCGAGAGCACGACACCCGAATGGCGGACGAAGTTGTAGCCGGTGTTGACGTCATCAGTCTCGGTGTCGTAGCCGTAGACCCACGACCCGTCCGGCTCCTGGTTCCGGTCCAGCCAGGTGACGGCGGCGTCAACCGCCCCGCGCCGGTCCGCGGTCGACGCCTCCGGGCAACGCTCCGGCGGCACCACCGCAACCCGCAGGACCGCAGCCACCACGACGAACGACACCGCCGCCAACCCCACGCGTCCCCGAGCCCGTCGCACGGCCGCAGGATAGAGAGGAAGACCACCGGTACCCTGCCGGCGTGCGACGGAACGGCGCCTTCGCAGTCGCGATCATTGCCGTCGTCGCCGTCGCCGCCCCGGCCGTGCTCGACCGTGACGGGTTCCCGCTGTCCAACTACCCGATGTTCGCCGAGGATCGGGGCCGGGAGTCGGACGTCGCCACCGCGGTCGGCGTCACCCGGGACGGGGAACGGCGCCGCCTGTCACCCGAGTTGATCGGCGGAAGCGACGAGCCGATCCTCGCGTCGGCCGCCGCCGAGCGCGCCACCGCATCGAGTTCGGGCGCCTCGGCGCTGTGCACGACGATCGCGCAGCGGGCCGTCGGTGACGACGACCTGCGCGCCATCGAAGTCGTGACCGAGCGCTACGACACCGTCGAGTACTTCGCCGGCGATCACGCCCCGAAATCCGTCACCGTCCACGCCCGCTGCGGTATCGGGTCGCAGTGAACTCCGTCGAACGCTGGCTGCTCACGCCGGCACCGCCCGAACGGCTGGCTGCACTCCGTATGGTCATCGGCGGCTTCGCGGTCGGGTATCTCCTCGTGCGCCTCCCCCACCTCTTCAGCGTTGCCGAATTCGACGAAGGTCGCTTCGATCCCGTCGGCGTCGTGGGCGGCCTCGACGCGCCGCTCGCACCGGGATTGTTTCGCGCCCTGGTGGTGACGGCACTCGTGACCGGCGTCGCGTTCGTGGCCGGGTGGCGCTACCGGCTGTGCGCGCCGGTGTTCGCGGCGCTTCTTCTCGTCGTGTTGACGTACCGAAACTCGTGGGGCCAGGTGTTCCACAGTGAGAACCTGCTCGTGCTCCAGGTGGTGATACTGGCGCTGGCACCCGCGGCGGCGGCGTGGTCGCTCGATCGCCGCCGCCAAGCCGGGTCCGCGCCGGCGGCCGCAGCCGAGTTCGGCTGGCCGATCCAGGTGATGTGCCTGGTCACCGTGACTGCGTACGTCGTGACCGGCGTCGCCAAACTGCGCTACGGCGGTGACGCGTGGATCGCCGGCGACGTCCTCCGCAATCAGGTCGCGTTCGACAACCTGCGCAAGGTCGCGCTGGGCGACGTGCACTCTCCGATCGGTGGTGCGGCCGTCGCGCACGCCTGGGTGTTCCGGCCGCTGGCCGTAATCACGCTCGCCATCGAGCTCGGCGCGCCGGCTGCGCTGCTCCCGGGCTGGCCACGGCGGGGCTGGGTGGCGGCGGCGTGGCTGTTCCACGTCGGGATCCTGGCGCTGATGGCGATCGTGTTCCCGTACCAACTCCTCGGGATCTCCTTCGCGCCGTTCTTCGCGGTCGAGCGCATCCCGGCCTGGGTCCGGGCCCGCGTCGCGCGTCGGCCGGCGACCGGAGCCGAGGTCCGCGAATTGGCCGACGTCGGGTCCTAGCCTCGACCCGACAAGGCAACTTCACTCTTCAATGGGGGTGCGCAGATGGTTGCGCTCTTGATCGGTCTCGTTCTCGTCATCGTCCTGTCGTTCCCGGCGACCTGGCTGCTGATGCTGTTCCTCGGCAACGTCGGCGTGCTCGTGTCGTTCTGGGGCGCGTTGCCCGGCGGGATCCTCGTGACGTTCTTCGTCGCCGGTGCCGGCGCCGGGGCCGGGCGCCGGAGCAGCTCCTACTGATCCACCGGTGGAGGTTCTCGCCAGCCGGGTCCTGCTCCACCCGGCCGACTTCGCGCGGTCGTTCGACTTTTACGCCCGCACCGTCGGTCTCCACATCTTCCGCGAGTGGGGCC
>JBOGFL010000640.1:0-1870 GCA_050743285.1 Acidimicrobiia bacterium | reverse complement strand
TCTCTGATCCCATCGAGCCCTCAGCGCCGCCGACCCTCGAACAGGACGCCCAGGATGCGCTCGCCGTCCTCGACGATGCGGGCGTCGAACACGCCGCGTTGTTCGGCTGCCTCATGTCGGGGATGCCGATGATGCTGCTCGCCGCCAGCCATCCCGACCGGGTCTCGGCGCTGGTGCTGGTCAACACCTTCCCGCGGGTCGAGCGGACGCTCGACTACCCCAGCGGGTTTCCGTCGGAGTCCCTCCGCGCTTTTCACGACCAGGTCACCCGACCCGGGTCGGAGCTCGCGACGAGCGATCTGCTCGAAGTCATGGCGCCGGGCGTCGCCCACGACGAGCAGTTCGTGCGGTGGTGGGAAGACGCCGGCCGCCGCGGTGCGAGCCCGGCCACCGCGCGGGCGCTCTGGAGCGTCGGATTCTTCGCCGACGTGCGCGACGTCTTGCCGTCGATCCAGGTGCCGACGCTGGTGATCCACCGGCGCGACTGCCGGTGGCTCCGAGTCGGACACGGGCGCTACCTCGGCGAGCACATTCCGGGCGCAAAGTACGTGGAGATCGCAGGCGTCGAAACGCCACCGTTCACCGAGAACGCCGAGGACGTGCTGGAGGAGATCGAGGAGTTCCTCACCGGCGAGCGCCACGACCGTCGCCCCGACCGGGTACTGGCCACGGTGGTCTTCACCGACATCGTGCAGTCGACCGAGCAGGCCGCCGGGCTGGGGGACGAGAAGTGGCGGGAGCTGCTCGACCGCCACGACGCCATGGTGCGCCGGCAGCTCACCCGCTTCGGGGGAAACGAGATCAAAACCACCGGCGACGGGTTCCTCACGACTTTCGACGGGCCCGCCCGCGCCATCCGCTTCGCGGTCGCGGTCCGTGACGGCGCCGGCCAACTCGGCATCGAGATCCGCACCGGCGTGCACACCGGCGAAGTCGAACTGCGCGGTGCAGACGTGGCGGGAATCGCGGTCAACATCGGCGATCGCATCACCGGCCTCGCCGGCCCGAAGGAAGTGCTCGTCTCCAGCACAGTCAAGGATCTCGTCGCCGGCTCGGGCATCGAGTTCGACGATCGTGGTTCGCACCAACTCAAGGGCGTTCCCGACGAGTGGCGGCTGTTCGCGGCGCTCTGAGCTTCCGCGACACATCGTTGCGTGTGCGACGATGAACTGTCCACGTTCGCACGCACTTCCGAGGAACGGAGAACGGCGAGTGCGACTGGCCACGATTCGAGTCGATGGTGGGACCGCGGCCGCGCGCATCGACGGCGACGATGTGCTGCGGCTCCCCCCTCCCGACCTGCGCACGCTTATCGCCGAGCCCGACTGGACGACCCTGGCCGAGGCCGACGGTCCCCGTCAGTCGCTGACCGATACCCGCTTCGATGCGCTGACGCGCCCACCGCGCACGTTCTGCCTCGGCCTCAACTACGAAAGCCACATCGAGGAGCTCGGGGTCGAGACGCCGGAGTACCCCCTCCTGTTCGCCAAGTTCCCCGAGGCCCTCATCGGCCCGAACGACGACATCCCGATCCCGAGCGTCTCCGAGCGCGTCGACCCCGAAGCCGAGCTGGCGGCGGTGATCGGGCGCCCGGCCCGCCGCATCGATGAGAAGGACGCACTCGACCACGTCGCCGGTTACACGGTCGCCAACGACATCTCGATGCGCGACTGGCAGACCCGAACCCGGGAAATGCTGCAAGGCAAGACCTTCGAGGGGTCGTCGCCGGTCGGCCCCGTGCTCGTGACGCCGGACGAGGTCGACCACGCGCTCGACCTTGTCGTGCGGTGCGACATCGACGGCGAGCCGTACCAGGAGGGACGCACGAGCGACCTCCTGTTCTCGGTCGCCAACGTGATCGCATACATCT
>JBOGFL010000639.1:0-1592 GCA_050743285.1 Acidimicrobiia bacterium | reverse complement strand
CGTGGGCGAGCTCGGCTTCGAGCTGCACGTGGCCCCCGAGGCGGCCGCCGACCTCTACGACGCGCTGCTGCACGCGGGCGCCGCGCACGGCATCGCCAACGCGGGCTACCGCGCCATCGAGAGCCTGCGCCTCGAGAAGGCCTACCGCGCCTGGGGAGCCGACATCAACACCGAGGTGACCCCGCTCGAGGCGGGGCTCGAGCGGTTCGTGGCCTTCGACAAGGGGGACTTCCTCGGCCGCGACGCGCTCCTTCGACAGCAGCGAGGTGGCGTCGGCAGGCGCCTCGCGACGCTCGCCGTCGACGCAGCCGACGCCGACTGCTGGGGCAACGAGGCGGTGTGGGCCGGCGACCGCGTCGTCGGGATCACGACGTCGGGCGGCTACGGGTACTGGCTCGACCGGAGCCTGGCCGTGGCCTACGTCGACGCCGACGTCGCGGTGCCCGGCGCGAGCCTGGCCGTCGAGATCCTGGGCGACCGCCGCCGCGCGGTCGTCCTCGCCGAGCCCCCGCTCGACCCGGAGAATCACCGGCCCCGCAGCTGACCTGCCCTGCAGCCACGGGCGCCGGGAGCGACTCCGGCCAGGAGGCCGCCACGTCGACGCGCTCTGCCGAGCCGCCGCCGGCCGCCGGGCCCGGGCTCCTATTTCCCGGTGGCGCCCACCAGCACGTCGAACGTCGCGTCGAGGCCCACCGTGCGCCCGCCTCCGATGTCGACCATCGGCTTCTTCGTCTTGATCGAGCCGACGAGGCGCGGCGACGTCGACTTGAGATCGAGGACGTACTCGTCGCTGCCGATCATGAACGTGTTGTTTTGGCCGCCGACGAGGAATTCCTCGGTCATGAGGTTGCCCTTGGGATCGATCGTGAACATGAACCCCGAGAGCTTCTTGCTGGCGTGCTGGCTCTTCCACGCCCCCTCGAAGATGCCCGCCACGTAGCTCTCGCCGGCGCCGATGCGGGTGTCGGTCGCGAACTCTTTCGCGTTGGCCGGCTTGTCCGACAGCAGGACTGAGATCAGCTGTCCGTTGGGCGCCTTGTAGCCGACGGCCATCGCGCTCGCCAGCGTCACCTTGGTCTTGCCGACCGTCACGGTCCCTTGGGCCTTCGAGGTTTGGCCCAAGGTCGCCGTCGTCACACCGAGCGCAACGAGAACCACCGCGAGAATCCAGGCTGACGCGCCTTGACGCACCGTGAGCATCCTCTCCCTCCCTGGTTTCAGTCTTGGTGAGTGGGTAGTCGACGACCGCTAGGCGCCGGTGCGTGGGGGATGCGCGCGAACGGCCGCCTCGTCGACCTCGGTGCCCCATCCGGGGCGCGTCGGCAGCTGGAGGTGGCCGGCGTCGATGCGCGGCTTGACCGTGACCAGCTCGTCCTGCCACGGCACGGTGTCGGGGTCGATCTCCATGATGCGGAGGTTGGGGACCACCGCGCAGAAGTGCGCGTTCATGAGCGTGGCCAGGTGGCCGTAGAAGTTGTGCGGCGCCACGTTCACCTCGTAGGCATCGGCCATGGCGGCGATCTTCACCGACTCGGCGACGCCGTTCCACGGGGCGTCGATGATGAGCACATCGGCCGCGTGATGCTCGAGGT
>JBOGFL010000638.1:0-2953 GCA_050743285.1 Acidimicrobiia bacterium | reverse complement strand
GGCCCGCGCCGACCTCGCTGCGACAGGGTTCAACGGTATCGACCGGCGCCACTGGCGCACCGCCAAGCGGCTCGGCTTCTCCGATGCTCAGCTCGCGTACCTGTGGGGAGTTGACGACGAGGCAGTGCGCTCGGCTCGCCTCGCGGCGGGTGTCGGCGTGACGTACAAGACCGTCGACACCTGCGCGGCGGAGTTCGGCGCGCGGACTCCGTACCACTACGGCACCTACGAAGACGAGGACGAAGTCGCGCCGTTGCGGCGACCCGCAGTTGTGATCCTCGGAAGCGGCCCCAACCGGATCGGCCAGGGCGTCGAGTTCGACTATTGCTGCGTTCACGCCGCGTTCACGCTCTCGGCCGCCGGCTACGAGACCGTGATGGTCAACTGCAACCCCGAGACGGTGTCGACCGACTACGACACCAGCGACCGGCTGTTCTTCGAACCACTGACGATCGAGGATGTGCGCAACATCTGGGACGCGCTCATGGCTCGTTGCGAAGGCGAAGGTCGGCTGGTCGGCGTCGTCGTCGGTCTCGGAGGTCAAACGCCGCTGAAGCTGGCCGACGCGCTCGAAGACGCCGGCGTGCCGGTGCTCGGGACGCCCGCCGACTCGATCGACCTGGCCGAGGACCGCGAGCGGTTCAACGAGCTCGCCGACCAGCTCGGTTTGCGCCCGCCTCCGGGCGGGATCGCCGCTACCGCCGAGTCCGCGCTCGCGATCGCCGAGCGCGTCGGGTATCCCGTGCTCGTGCGGCCGTCGTACGTACTCGGCGGACGGGCGATGCAGATCGTCTACGACCCCGAAGAACTGACCGCGGCCATGGCAGAGCTGACCGCGTCGGGCAGCCTCGGCCGGGAAGGTGGTCTGTCGGCCGAGCGCCCCGCGCTCGTCGATCGGTTCCTCGAGGACGCCGTCGAGGTCGATGTCGACGCGGTGCGCGATCGCACCGGCGAGGTGCTGATCGGCGGGGTCATGGAGCATATCGAGGAGGCCGGCGTCCATTCCGGTGATTCCGCCTGTGCCCTGCCGCCACCGACACTGCCACCTGACACCGTCGCGGAGATCGAGCGCCAGACTCGCGAGCTGGCCGCCGCACTCGCGGTGGAGGGCGTATTGAACGTGCAGTTCGCGGTCAAGAACGGGGACGTCCACATCCTGGAAGCCAACCCGCGCGCGAGCCGCACGGTCCCGTTCGTGAGCAAGGCGACCGGCGTGCCGTTGGCGAAGGTCGCGGCCCGGGTGATGTTGGGCGCCACGCTGGGGGAGCTGCGGACCGAGGGTCTCCTACGCGCCCCCGCGGTCGGCCACGTCGCGGTCAAGGAAGCGGTCCTGCCGTTCAGCCGCTTCCCCGAGGTCGACACGTTGCTCGGGCCCGAGATGCGCTCGACCGGCGAGGTCATGGGGATCGACCGGTCGTTCGGGCTCGCGTTCGCCAAGAGTCAGGCCGCCGCCGGCAACCGGCTCCCCGAGCGGGGCACCGTGTTCCTCTCGCTTGCCGACCGCGACAAGGAGCTCGGCGCACGGGCGGGGCGCACGTTCGGGCAGCTGGGCTACTCGCTGGTCGCAACCGCAGGGACGGCGGCCGCGCTGGAAGAGACCGGGATCGCGGTCGATGCGGTGGTCGCGAAGGTCGGCGAGCCGGTCGGCGCCGACGCCCTCGATCTGCTCACGTCGGGAAAGATCGACCTCGTCGTCAACACGCCGCGCGGTCGGGGGCCACGCGCCGACGGCGACCACATCCGGCGGGCCGCGACGGCACACCGGGTGTCGTGTGTCACCACGGTCGCCGCCGCGCTCGCCGCCGCCAACGGCGTGGCCGAGCGCCAGGAGTCGGAGCCCGCGGTCCGCCCGCTGCAGGAATACCACGGCGACGCCCAGCTCCGCCTCGAGGTCTGAGCGGTGACGCGCGACCAAGACGTCGAGATTCGCGTCCGGATAGGCGATCTCGAACTGCCGAACCCGATCGTGGCTGCGTCGGGGACGTTCGGTCACGGTGATGAACTTGCCCGGCTGTGCGATCCGGCCGAGCTGGGCGCGGTCACGGTCAAGTCGCTCGCGCCGTTCGCGTGGGCGGGCAACCCTTCGCCGCGGCTTCACGCGACGGCCGCGGGCATGCTCAACTCGGTAGGCCTGCAGGGGCCGGGCATCGAGCGCTGGATCGACGACGATCTTCCTCGGTTGCGGGCGCGCCGCGCGCGCGTGATCGCGTCGCTCTGGGGTCGCACCGTCGACGACTTCGCAACCGGAGCGAAGATGCTGGCCCGAGCGGTGCACGACCTCACCGCAATCGAGGTCAATGTGAGCTGCCCAAACCTCCACCGTGACGCGCAACCGTTCGCCCACGATCCCGAGCAGACGGCTCGAGCCGTAGCCGCGGTCGTGGATGCCGATCTCGACCGGCCGGTCCTCGCCAAACTGTCACCCGACGTCACCGAGGTGCGCCCGATCGCCGGTGCCGCCCTCGACGCCGGCGCAACCGGCCTGACGTTGGTGAACACGGTCCGCGGCTTGATCATCGACGCCGAAACGGGCCGTCCCCGCCTCGGGGCGGGCGCCGGCGGGCTGTCCGGATCGGCGATCAAGCCGGTCGCGTTACGCGTCGTACACGAGGTAGCGGGTGCGTATCCGGACGTACCCATCGTGGGCACCGGCGGCGTGACGAGCGGCATCGACGCGGTCGAGATGCTGCTTGCGGGCGCCACCGCGGTTGGTGTCGGGACCGCGATATTCGAGGACCCGCGCGCGCCGTTACGTGTGCTCGACGAACTCGTCGCGTGGTGCGCATCGCACGACGTCGGCCGCGTGTCCGATCTCGTCGGCACGTTGCATTGAAAGAGGGTCGCGCAACGCGCGAACATCCCGCCTTCCTCGCCACCTTCGCCCCCGGGTTGAGCGGCTCGCTCCCGTGCGTATACTCACGCCGGTCGTAGCCCGTCGTTGCCGTCACCGGTC
>JBOGFL010000637.1:0-2400 GCA_050743285.1 Acidimicrobiia bacterium | reverse complement strand
GCACCACACCGCGATCGCAAGCCACGCGGCCACCGGGATCGCGAAGTAGTACATGCGGGCGAACGTGACCACCTGCGGGACGAGGGCGACCACCAGTGCCGCCAGCGCACTCCACCACGGCGACACGATGCGCCGGGCCACGCCGTAGGTGGCGACGACCATGACGCCGTAGAACACGAGCACGACGAGGTAGCTCGCGGTGACCGACTCGCCGAAAACGAGAAGGAATGGAACCGTGAGCAGCGGTACCAGCTGCGCGTACACGGGATGGTCGCGGAAACTGTCGAGCAGGCCGCTCAGTCCGTCGCGGTCGAACGCGTGCTTGTGGTCGAACGCGAACCCGATGTATCCCGACTCATCGACAAATAGGGGGAAACCGCGCCGCTCGGTCCACCAGTAGGTCATATGGATGGCAATCAGCACCACCGTCCCGACGACGACGGCGGCGAAGGCCGGTTCGAGACGGAAGCGGTTGGAGGTCGACCCCGGCGCGCTCGCCGGCGTCGCCGGCGGGGCGACGGAGATCGTCACTACGGGTGGCTCAGACGCCGCGGCGCTGCGCCCGGCGCATACCTTTGCCCGAGTAAGCCCGGCCGCCGAAGTTCTGCTCGTCCGGGTCTCCGCCGGTGATCTCCCGATAGAGGGCGACGGACTCGGCCGGCGTGCCCAGGTGCTCGATCTTCCCGTCGATGAGCACCGCCACCCGGTCGCACTCCTTCACGACGAGGTCGAGATCGTGCGACACGAGGAGCACGCCGCAGCCGTCCCGGCGCATGTCGGAGACCTTTTGGAGGCACTTCTGCTGGAAGCCCTCGTCGCCCACCGCGAGCACCTCGTCGACGAGCAGGACGCTCGGGTCGCTGTGGACGGTCACCGAGAATCCCACCCGCAGGCGCATGCCTTGGGAGTACGTGCGGAGCGGTGAGTTCATCGTGTCCTCGCTGAGGCCGGCGAACTCGAGGATCTCGGGGTAGCGGGCCCGCACCTCCTTGCGGCTCATGCCGCCGAGCACGCCGGTGGTGAGGGCGTTCTCCTTGCCCGTGAGCTCGCGGTTGAAGCCCGCTTGCAGCTCGACCAGCGACGCCACACGACCCCGAGTCGTCACCTGGCCGCGGGTCGCCTTCAGGACGCCGGCCACGCAGAGCAGGAGCGTCGACTTGCCGGAGCCGTTGCCGCCGATGACGCCGAGGATCTCGCCCTGCGCGACCTCGAAGTTCACGTCCTCGAGCGCCCAGCGGATCTCACCGCGCCGCCAGCCGCGCTGGCTCTTGACCTGGTACCCCTCCCAGAGGCCTTCGACGCGGATCGCCGGCTCGTCAGCCATCCGCTACACGTCCTTCGGCAGTTGGGTGCTGAACCGGCGGAACACGGCCAGCGAGATCAGGAACACCGCCACTGACAGTAGGAGCATGAGGACGAGCTTGAACGGTTCGTCGATCTCACCCCGGTAAAGGACGGCTCGGAACTGGCCGACCACCAAGCCGACCGGCTCGTAACTCTGCACCGCCTCGATCGCCGCCGGAACCATGTTCGGCCGGTAGAGGATCGGGATGAGCAGGAACCACATCGTGAGCACGTTGCCGAGCACCCAGCGCATGTCGTGGTTGTAGACGTCAACCAGCGCCAACAGCATCGACAGACCGGCGACGAGCATGAAGATCGCGAAAAGCGGGAAGATCAGGAATGGCAGCAACGCGATGTTGATCTCGCTCGCGAAGCTGAGGTACACCACGAAGATTCCGATCGTGATCACGATGTTGTACGCCTGCGAGACGACCATGCTTAGAGGCAAGAGCTCGTAGTGAAAGGGGGCCTTTCTCACGAGGTCGGCCTCGGCGGAGATGCTCGCCATCGCCTTCGGCAATGTCTGTTGCAGGAACACCCACGGCAGGAGCCCGGCGAGTAGGTACTCGGGGTACCGCGCGATCGGCACGTTGAACACACGCTTGAACACGAAGACGTACAGGGCCATCAGGATGAACGGCGCAAGCACGGGCCAGATCGTCGCCAGCCACGAACGCTTGGCGCGGAGCCGGATCTGGCGCTCGACCAACGTCACGGCGAGGTCGCGCGAGCCCGCAAGCCCGCCCGGTGCGTAGCTCATTGTGACGCGCGCTCCCCGGCTTCGACCATGTTCCCGGGTGCGCCCTCCGGCCACTGCGCGAGACTGCGGCGACGGCGCGTCACTCCGGCAATGATCCCGGCGCCGTAACAGGCGTGCAGCGTCACGATGAGCCCGGACGCGAGCGGGAACGCGGTGGGGCGCCGCAGGCGCGCGGCGACCCCGCACGCGCCTGCGATCACGCCGACGGCGTAGACGCCAAGCGGAACGAGCGTCCAAAGTGAGAAGGACGCGAGGACGGGCGAAGCCACCCCGTACACGACCAGTGCGGGCGCGGC
>JBOGFL010000636.1:0-2490 GCA_050743285.1 Acidimicrobiia bacterium | reverse complement strand
GTCCTAGGCTCTGCGGATGGCAGATCCCGAACTTCTCGACTGGTTGCGCCGGGCCCTCGCCGCCGCCGGGGTCGACCCCGCCACCGCCGGCGACCTCTGCTCCGATGAAGCCGTCACCGTGATCCTCGACCTGGCCCGGGACGCCGCCCACGGCGTCGCCCGCCCCGCCGCACCGCTCGCTGCATTCGCGGTCGGTCTCGCGACTGGGCGGTCGGGTGCCGACGGCGCCGGACTCCGTGACCGCGCCGACGCGGTCGCCGCCGCCGCGGGCGCCGCATAGGCGACTGCGTCAGCCGCGGCTCCAGCGCGGCAGCGTGACGTCGTCGATGCGGTGGTAGACGACTCGCACCGGCTCGCCGATCTCGATGGAGTGGGGGTCGATCTCGTTGATGTCGCCGTCAGCCGCTGCGACCAGGTTGCCGACCATGCGTAGCGCCGGGTCCTCGTCGAGGGCCACGATGATCACGTTGTACGGAGCGAACTCCGCGAACGCCGGAAGCAACGGCGGGTGCGGCACGACGAACGACCAGACGGTGCCCGTCCCCCCGACCGGGACCCAGCGACGGCGGGTCGAGCGGCAGGCCGGGCACATCGGGCGCGGCGGCCACAGCAGTTGGTCGCAGTCCTCGCAGCCCTGGACGACGAGCTCCTCGCGGGCGGCGTGCTCCCAGAAACCGGCGGTGTCCTCGTCCTCGAGGTCGGGAAGCAGCCACGTCGCTTCCATCGCTACGCCACCTCCTTGGTGAAGAGGAGCGCGCTGGTGGGCACGCCCTCGCCACTCGTCACCAGGCTCACGTCGGCGTCGGGCACCTGGCACGTCGACGTACCCCGGATCTGCCGGGCGGCCTCGAGCACGAGGTTGAAACCGTGGACGTACGCCTCCGACATCCCGCCGCCGGAGGTGTTGACGGGCAGGCGACCGTCGGGCCCTTCGATCGCGCCGTCGTCGGTGAACGGACCCCCTTCGCCACGGTCGCAGAAGCCGTAGCCCTCCAGCGAAAGCGGAACGAGCGGGCTGAAGGCGTCGTAGAGCTGCGCGACCTTGACCTCGGCGGCAGTGCAGGCGGCCTGTCGCCACAGCAGATCAGCGCAAACCCACGACGGGCCGAGCAACGGATCGTCGTTGTGGAAGCTCGTCATCACCTGGTGTTGCCGGGGGATGCTCTGGGCGAACGAGTGGATGTAGACCGGCGGCGCGGGAAGGTCGCGGGCCCGGTCGGCCGAGGTCACCACCACGGCAAGCGCGCCGTCGGTCTCGAGGCAGTTGTCGAAAAGACACAACGGCTCGGAGATCCAGCGCGCGTCCAGGTACTGCTCCCGCGTGAGCGGGCGGTCGTGCATCGTCGCCGCCGGGTTGCGGTTGGCGTGCTTGCGGAACGCGAGGGCGACATTCGCCAGGTGATCTCGGGTCGCGCCGTACTCGTGGATGTAGCGGCGGGTGAGCATCGCGATCTCGTCGACCGGTCGGAGTAGCCCGAACGGGCGGCTCCACTGCCAGCTGCCCACGATACGGCGCTGCACCTGCGCCCACGGACGGCTCGTCTTCGCCGCTCGCTTGCGCGCCCGCCACGCCACCGCCACGTTGCACTGGCCGCTGGCGACGGCCATCGCGGCGTGGCCGACGGTGCCGCAGCCGGCGCCGCCCCCGTAGCCGACCTGCGAGAAATAGGTGATGTCGCCCAGCCCGACGGAACGGGCGACGTCGACTTCGCGCCCGTCCTCCATGCTGAACAGCGCGAGCCCGTCCACATCTCGGGGGGTCAGGCCGGCGTCGTCGATCGCCATCGAGATCGCCTGGCAGGCCAGCGACAGCTCGGAGTCGGGGAGTCCTTTGCCGAAAGCGGTCTGGCCGATGCCGGCGATCGCGGTCGCGTCCTGGAGCGGGGGCTTGGCCACCGTTACCAGCCCTTGAACTCGGGCGGTCGCCGCTCGACGAAGCTGGCCACGCCCTCGGTCGAGTCTTCGGTCGCGGTCACCGCTTCGACGATGAGTGCTTCCTGCTCGAACGACGTGGCCCGGTCGACGTCGAGGGATTGGTTCAGCAGGCTCTTGGTATAGGCGATCGTGCGCGTGGGGCCGCGGGCCAAGCGCAGCGCCCAGTCTCGCGCTGTCTTCTCGAGCTCGCCGCCGGGGACGACCGCGTTCACGAGCCCAAGGCGCTCGGCCTCGGCGGCGCCGACGTCGTCACCGAAGAACGCGATCTCCTTGGCCTTGTGCATGCCAACCAGTCGGGGGAGCAGGTAGGCGCCCCCGCCGTCGGGAATGAGCCCGCGCCGCACGAACACCTCGATGATGCGCGCATGCTCCGCCGCGAGCACGAGGTCGCACGCCAGCACGATCTGGGCCCCGCCCCCGGCGGCGGTGCCGTTCACCGCGGCCAGCACCGGCTTCTCGCAGTCGAGGATCCCGCCGATCAGCCGTTGGATGCCGGTGCGGATCATGCGGGCGGCGTCGCCGGCCACCCGCTCGGGCGCGCCCTCGGGCTTCGGC
>JBOGFL010000635.1:0-2072 GCA_050743285.1 Acidimicrobiia bacterium | reverse complement strand
GTCCAGTCCACGCCCGGGCTGATGCCCTCGGCTGTGAAGTTCGTGATCTCGTTGATGGCATCCACGACGCTCTGCTGCGTGAAGTCCTCGCCCGCGGCCTCGATCCCTTCGACGAGCAGGGCGGCGTTCATCCAACCCGAGACGCTGTGCTCGTTCGGGGAAACGCCGAGCTCGTCCATCGCCGCCAGGTACTCCTGGAGGCCCTTCGAGGGCTGGTCGAGCTCGAAGGGTTGAAGCCGGCACCGAAGTAGAAGCCCTCGATGCTGCCCCCGAGATCCTCGAGTACCTGCGGGTTGTAGCCCTCGGGCGAGTAGAAGTCGACGTCGAGGCCGGCGTCCTGAATGTCCTGGGCGAGCGTGGCGGTCCCGTTCACGTCCATGCATGTTGCGACGAAATCCGCGCCCGAATCCCGGATACCGGCGATTGCGGCGCTGGTGTCGGTGAAGCCGAAGCTGAGGCTCGTGTCCACGAACACGGGTGGCGGTCCGTACTCGTCGAATCCCGCCTCCATTCCTTCCGCGCATGACGTCGACTGCGGCGCCTGGCCGTAGGCGAAGATCGCGGCGCCGGTCGCGCCGGTCTGCTGCGCGATCCACGGAGACAACACCGACGCGCACGTGAAGCAGAGGTACGAACCCTTCTCGCCGAACAAGTTCGGCCCGTTCGCCCATTCCGCGTTGATGTTCCAGCCAAACGTTGGCGTACCCCGCTCGACGAGGTAGTCGGCGCCGGCGAAGATCTGCGTCGTCACCGGTATCACCGCGAACACCTCGTCTTCCTCGACGAGCGCGCGCACCTCGGTGATGTTCGCCGATGCCAACGAGCGGTCGTCGCGCTCGGCGACGATCACGATCTCGTGGTCGAACAAGCCGCCATCGGCATTCACCATGTCGAAGTAGGCCTGCGCGCCGACGAACGAGTCCTCGTACGGCCGGCCCACGGGGTTGGTCTTCCCGACGACGCCGCCGACCCGGATCTCGTCGTCGGTGACTCCCGGTCGTCCGTCGGCATCACCGCCCGAGTCCCCGCCCTCCTCGTTGTCGCAGGCGAAGCCGACCGCCGCGAGTAGGAAAACGGCCGCCAAGACGCGAATCCGCATCACGTACCCGCCGACACGTGCGAGGAGGGCGATCGTAGGCGGTGGACCGCGGCGGTGCCCGGCGCGCGCGACCATCTTGCGATGCCCGGGACGCTGGTGACCTTCCACGCCCACCCCGACGACGAAGCGATCGCCACCGGCGGGGCTATGGCCCGGGCCGCGGCCGAGGGGCACCGAGTGGTGCTGGTGGTGGCGACCAAGGGTGAGCTGGCCGGAATCGGCCGGGAGATGCTCGCTCCCGGCGAGACGATGGCCGAACGGCGGGTCGTCGAGACCCAGGCCGCGGCCGAGATCCTGGGTGTGGCGCGGGTCGAGTTCCTCGGGTACCGCGACTCGGGGATGGAAGGCGAGCCCACCAATGACGATCCCGACTCGTTCTGGTCCGCCGATGTCGAGGAGGCGGCGACGCAACTGGCGCGCATCCTGACCGAGGAGGATGCCGAAGTCCTCACGGTGTACGACACGCACGGCGTCTACGGGCATCCCGACCACGTGCAGGTTCATCGCGTCGGCGTTCGCGCCGCCGAGGTTGCGGGCACGCCCCGCGTCTACGAGTCGACACTGAACCGCGACTTCATAGTCAGGATGATGGGTGAGCACCGCGCCGAGGTGCAGGAGCACGTCAACGAAGTGCCCGACATCGACTCCTTCGATATGGGCGTCAGCGAGGAAGAGATCACCACGGCCCTCGACGTGCGGGACTACGCCGATATCAAGCGCAAGGCGATGGCGGCCCACGCCAGCCAGATCGCCGAGTCGTCGTTCTTCCTCTCGCTCCCACCTCACCTCTTCCGCGAGAGCTTCGGCCGCGAGTGGTACATCCACCGCGGCGAACCACCCGGCATCCACGAGGACACCCTCTTTCCCGCATAGATGCATGATGGGACGTCGAGAGCGACGCTCACATCAGTCGTCCGAATCAGGGCGGCGGCGGAGGCGCTTGCGGTCGGCGCGCCGGCGTTTGGCCTGCAGG
>JBOGFL010000634.1:0-4679 GCA_050743285.1 Acidimicrobiia bacterium | reverse complement strand
CTCCAGGACGACCCGATTGCCGTGACCGGCGTGGTTGCGGTGCCCGACGCGCCCGCGCCGGACGGCGGATATCCCGTGGTCGCCTGGGCCCATGGGACCACCGGCATCGCGGACGAGTGCGCCCCGTCGCTCGACGCGATCGAGGCCGCGCCGATCGCCAACCAGTTCCTCGACCGGGGTTACGTCATTGCGGCCACGGACTACGAGGGCCTCGGCACTCCCGGCCGGCACCCGTACATCGTCGGTGAGAGCGAGGCGCGCGGCGTGCTCGACTCAGTACGCGCCGCGCAGGCCCTTCCCGACATCGAGGTGAGCGACCGCGTCGTCGTGTGGGGCCACTCGCAGGGCGGTCATGCGGCGATGTTCACGCTCGACATCGCCGACGACTACGCCCCCGACCTCGACCTTGTCGGCGTCGTCGCGGGGGCGCCGCCGTCACAGTTCAACCTGCTCTACCAGGCGCTCAAGGCGAGCCCGTTCAAGTACTACTTGCTGATGGCGGCGGCGGGATGGAACGCCGCCTACGGCGACGACGCACCCCTCGACGAGGTGCTCACGCCCAAGGGCATCGACATGATCGACGTGGTCGACGACGGGTGCGCGTCGGAGATCGCAGGCCAAACGACCGACATCCCGACCGACGAGATCGTGAAGGCCGACCCGTCGACGGTTCCCGCGTGGGAAAGGCTCCTCCGGGCCAACGATCCGGGTCAGTTCACGACGCCTTCGGACCCGCCGCTTCTCGTCATCCACGGTGGCAACGACGAGCAGATCCCGGTGGCGGCCAGCGCGTTGATGTTCGACCAGCTCTGTGCCATCGGTCAGGACCAGACCCGTTGGGTCTACCCGGGCCAGAGTCACGCGGGCGTGATCGCGCCCTCGGCCGACGACATGCTCACGTGGATCGACCGGCGCTTTGCGGGCGAGCCGACTTCCAACGTGGTGACGCCGACCGGGCTCCCCGACGTCGAGGTGATGAGCTGCCCGGCGGGCTGACCGCCGCCCGAGGCCGGCTTGCCGGCCCGGCATCCGATCGGATCGGGGACTGGGCGACGGGGAGGGGGCATCGGAGGGCTGGCCGTCTCCCGACGATCATTGCGTGGCGCGTGCCTCGATGGCGGGACGGTCGAGAATCCGGTACCGGTTCCGGCCCCGGGCCTCCAACCAGCCCAGCCGCGTGAAGAGTGAGATCGCCTTGTTCACGCGCTCGCGTGACGCCCCGACCATGCTGGCGAGCTCCTCCTGGGTGACCGGCAGGCGGAACTCATCGGCGTCCCCGGCCAGTTCGAGGAGACGCTTGGCGGTGCGGGCAGGCACGTCGAGGAACACGGCGTCGGCCAGTGCCTCGTCGGTGGCCCGCAGCCGGGCGGTGAGCAGCCGGACGACATCCCACAAGGCCTCCGGGCGCTGCTCGAGGACCTGACGAGCGTGCTCGTATGCGAGGACGATCACGTTCACATCGGTGAGCGCGCGCGCGTCGGCGGAACGCGGCGCGCCGTCAAACATGCTCATCTCGCCGAACAAGCTGCCGTCGTCGAGGACCGCGACGACGGTCTCACGCCCGTCGCGCGAACTGGTTGCGATCGCGACCCGGCCTTCACTGACGACGAACAGCTCTTGCGCGGGATCACCCTGACGGAAGATCACGTCGTTGCGCGCGAACTGCCGCTCTTCCGCGTGCGCGGACAATTCCGAACGCACAATCGCGGGGAGCGCGCCGAAGAGCGCGGTGGTGTCGAGGACACCGTTCACAGCGGCGCCAATGGTAGGCGGCGCGCCGCCCCGTAAGGGGGAGTCGAGGGGAACCTGGTATCATTGGGTTTCTCTCTCACCCGTCCCGAGGTGATCTATGACGACGTTTGACGTCGGTGACAAGGTCGTTTACCCCCACCACGGCGCGGCCACAATCGAAAAGCGCGAGAAGCGCCTCGCCTTCGGCGAACGACGCGATTACCTCATCCTGCGTCTTGCGTACGGCGACCTCACCCTCATGGTTCCGGCCGACAACGCGGAAGAGATCGGGCTGCGTGAAGTCATCAACGACGAAGAGGTCGAAGAGGTCTTCGCGGTCCTTCGCAAGAAGGAAGCGCGCATGCCGACGAACTGGTCTCGGCGCTTCAAGAACCACGTCGAGAAGTTGAAGAGCGGCGACATCTACCAGGTCGCCGAGGTTGTTCGGAACCTGTCGATCCGCGAGAAGGACAAGGGCCTGTCCGCCGGGGAAAAACGTATGCTTGCCAAGGCGCGCCAGATCCTCGTGTCCGAGTTGACGTTCGCGATCAACGTCGACGAGGAGACCGCCGAGGCCAAGCTCGATGAGGCCTTGCACAAGAAGAAGAAGTAGTTCGGGGCGCGACGACCGCGACCATGAAGCGCGTGTGGGCGATCGTCGTGGCCGGGGGTCGCGGCGAGCGGTACGGGCAACCCAAGCAGTTCCTCCCGCTTGGTGATGTGAGGCTCGTCGATCACGCGGTGACCGCGGCGCGTGCTGTTTGCGACGCGGTCGTCATCGTCCTGCCCGAAGGCATGGCTTGGGACGGGCCCGCGGTCGAATGTTCGGTCTCCGGGGGTGACACCCGCGCCGCTTCGGTCCGCGCCGGCCTCGCCGCGGTGCCGGACGATGCCGAGGTCATCGTCGTCCACGACGCCGCCCGGCCCCTGGCGCAGCCGGCGTTGTTCCGCGCCGTGATCGACGCCGTGCGCGCGGGTGCCGATGGTGCCGTGCCTGCACTTCCGGTGACCGACACCGTCAGGCGGGTTCATGGCGACGTGGTCGCGGAAGCTGTCGACCGGGACGGCCTCGTACGGGTCCAGACCCCGCAGGCGTTTCGCGCCGACTGTCTGCGTGCCGCCCACACCGCCACCCTTTCCTCTGGTCGCCGACGCGAGCGCCGACTCTTGCGTCGGCGGTCCGCAAAGCCGCCGCCGCCGCGCGACGCCACCGACGACTCCGGCCTCGTCGAGGCGAGCGGCGCGCAGGTCGTCGTCGTTCCGGGCGACGAGCGCAACCTCAAGGTCACGACCACCGACGACCTTGCGCGCGCCACTGCGCTGCTCTCGCAATGAAGACCCGCGTGGGTCTCGGGTTCGACGTGCATCCGTTCGACAACGGCCGGCCAACGCTCGTGCTCGGCGGCGTGCAGCTTCCCGGTCCCGGGCTCGCGGGCCACTCCGACGCCGACGTCGTGGCGCACGCCGTTGCCGATGCGATGCTGGGCGCGGCCGGACTCGGTGACCTAGGAACGATGTTCCCGGCCGACGATGCCGAGCACCGGAACGCGGACTCGCTCCAACTGCTCCGCGCCGTTGTCGACCGCGTCAGCGCGGCGCGCTGGTGGGTCGAAAACGTCGACGTGGTGGTCGCGGCCGAACAGCCCCGGCTCGCACCGCACCTCACGAAAATGATCGCCAATCTCTCGGGCGCACTCGCGGCCGGCGGTGAGCCGATGGGTGGGGGAGTGGCAGTCTCGGTCAAGCCGAAACGGGCCGAAGGGCTCGGAAGCATCGGCCGAGGGGAAGGAATTGCCGCCTGGGCGGTGGCGCTCCTCGCGCGACCATGAGCCACGAATGAAGATCTACGACACACTTGCGCGCGACAAAGTCGAGCTCACCACTCGGGAGCTGGGCAAGCTGTCGATGTACGTGTGCGGGCCGACTGTCTACGACGTCCCGCACGTGGGCCACGGCCGCACCGCGGTCGTGTTCGACGTCGTTCGCCGCTACCTGGAGTGGTGTGGCATCGACGTGACATACGTTCGCAACATCACCGATATCGAGGACAAGATCATCGCCCGGGCGGCGCGCGAGGGCAGTACCGAAACTGAGATCGCGCAGCGCTACGAGACCCTCGAGCGCGATCCGCTCGACCGGCTCGGCGTGCGTCGCCCCGACCATGTCCCGCACGCGACTGAGTATGTCGAGCCGATGCTCGAGCTCATCGGTGAGCTGGTCGTGGCCGACCACGCGTACGTCATCGAAGGCGCCGGGGTCTATTTCGACACTGCGTCGTTCCCTTCGTACGGCGCCCTTCCGCACCGCACGCTGGCCCAGCTGCAGGAGTCGGCCGGCGCCCGCGTGGAGATCGACGAGGCCAAGCGCAACCCGATGGACTTCGCGCTGTGGAAAGCGGCGAAGCCCGACGAGCCGGCGTGGGAATCGTCCTTCGGTCCGGGGCGCCCGGGCTGGCACATCGAGTGCTCGGCAATGTCGCTGCGGCTGCTCGGCGAGGGCTTCGACCTCCACGGCGCCGGTGACGACCTCGTCTTTCCACACAACGAGAACGAGCGGGCCCAGTCGGAGGCGGCCGGTCACGCGTTCGCGCGCCACTGGATCCACTCCGGAATGGTCATAATCGGCGGCGACAAGATGGCGAAGTCGGCCGGAAACTTCACCACGCTCGCCGAGGCCCTCGATACCCACGGTCCTCGCGCCTTCCGGCTCGCGGTTCTCCAGACGCAGTACCGCACACATGGCGAGCTCGGCGCACCGGAGCTCGATGCGGCCCGAACAACCGTCGCCCGGCTCGACGCCCTCGTTCGGCGTGCCCGCGCCGCCGGCGTCGAA
This sequence comes from Acidimicrobiia bacterium, assembly GCA_050743285.1. Lineage (GTDB taxonomy): Bacteria > Actinomycetota > Acidimicrobiia > IMCC26256 > JACDBD01 > JBOGFL01. The sequence goes on along the minus strand of JBOGFL010000634.1, from coordinate 116 downwards.
GTCGACGGCGAGGTCGACCCCGCCACGGTCGATGCCTTCCGCGCCGCTCTGGAAGACGACTTCAACACGCCGGCCGCGCGGGCATCGATATTCGACGCGGTGGCGCGAGCCAACGC
>JBOGFL010000633.1:0-5369 GCA_050743285.1 Acidimicrobiia bacterium | reverse complement strand
CATGGTGTACGACGGTGGCGACGAGGTGCGCGAGGTCGCGCGCGCCGCCGCTGAGCTGTACCTCGAGGACAACGCGTTGAACACCCGCGCCTTCCCGAGTTTGGGTTCGCTGCAGTCCGACGTCCTGAAAGCGTGCGCGGACCTCTGCCACGGCCCCGATGCCGCCGGTGCGATGACTGCGGGCGGGACCGAAAGCATCCTGATGGCCGTCAAAGCGGCGCGCGAGCGCGGGCACATCGAACGCGGCGTCACCGATCCCGAGATGGTCGTGCCCGCGAGCGCCCACGCCGCGTTTCACAAGGCGGCGTCGTACTTCGGCGTCGAGGCCGTGGTCGTTCCGGTGGATGCCGACTGGCGAGCCGACGTCGACGGGACCGCCGATGCGTTGACGCCCCGTACGGTGCTGGTCGTCGGTTCGGCACCGACCTATCCCCAGGGCGTCATCGATCCCATCCCCGAACTGGCAGAGCTTGCGATGCACTCAGGGGCGAGCTTCCACACCGACGCCTGCATGGGTAGCTTCATTCTCCCGTTCGCCGAGCAACCCGGGCGTGACGTGCCGCCGTGGGACTTCCGCGTCGACGGCGTGACGTCGATCTCGTCCGACGTGCACAAGCTCGGGTACGCGCCAAAGGGCGCCTCGGTGATACTGCACCGCACGCGCGAGCTGCGCCGTTACCAGACCTTCGTCTTCGACGACTGGCTCGGTGGCTTCTACGCCTCGCCGTCGATGGCCGGGAGCCGGCCCGGCGGCCCGATCGCCGCCGCGTGGGCGGTGATGCACCTCCTCGGCACCGACGGCTACCGGTCGCTCACCGGGGCCACGCTCGACGCCGCCGCTCGGCTCACGCACGGAATCCGGGCGATCCCGGGACTTGCGGTGCTCGGCGACCCGCAGTGGCACATCGTCGCCTTCGAAGCCGATGATCCCGCCGTCGACGTGTTCGCGGTCGGCGACGCGCTGGCCGCTCGCGGTTGGTACCTCGACCGCCAGACGCCGCCCGACAGCCTGCACGCCACGGTCAGCGCCGGGAACGTGCCCACGATCGACGACCTTCTGGCCGATCTCGCGAACGCGGTGGCCGAGCAGCGCGGCCGACGCGCCGACGACCGGTCGACCGACTACGCCACGCTCGACTAACCGAGCGACGTCAGCCGGACAGGCGCGCCCGGACGTCCTCGCCGAGGAGCCGGACGTTCTCGAGGCTGCCCGAGTCGAGCGGGCCCAGGATCACCCAGTCCGCCCCGGCTTGTTCGTACTCCTGGAGCGCGCCGGCGACACGCGCCGGCCCCCCGACGAGCACCTCGGGTCCCGCATCCAACCGTTCGGCCTTCTCGCGGGCCGTGCCATCGTCGGCGCCGATAGCGATGAGCCCGCCCCACGAAAGCGTGAACGGTGACCGCCGCGCCCGTCGTGCTGTCACTTCGGCCGCCGCCGCGAAGACCTCCGCGCTGCTCCCCCACCGGTTCCAGCCATCGGCATGCTCGGCCGCGACCTCGCGGACAATCGTCGATGTGCCCCCGACCCACACCGGGAAGCCCCGGCCGCGCGTCGCCGCGATCGTCGTCACCAGCGCGGCAACGCGATCCTCGACCGATTCGAAACCCAGCCCGAACGTCTCCATCTCCTCGCGGCTGGCCGCGTCGCCGGCACCGATCGTCGGCAGCAACCGATTCGGTGCAATTCGCTGCAACGTGTCGAGCGCCGCGGCCAACGAGGCTGTGGGGCGGAGCGCGGCGCGGATGACGAGCGCGCCGATCGAGATCGTCCTCGTTTCGGCCGCGACCGCGCCCATGAGGGTCAGCGCGTCCAGAGCCGGGCGGCGAGACCCGTCCCCGGCGCGCCGGAACAGATGGTCGAAGACGAAGACGCCATCGAGTCCCGCGGCTTCCGCGCTCCGGGTCACCTCGATCGCGGGCTCCGGCTCGTCACGGAACGACGGCAGAGTCAAACCGAGCTTCACCGGAGCTCACGCGCCAGGGCGGCGGCGCCGATCACACCCGCCTGTTCGCCGAGGGCGGCGGGAACGATCTCGACCGGCGGCCGGTGATCGGGACCCTCGATGCGGCCGGTGAAGTGGCGCCGCAAAGGACCGAAAAGCACCTCACCGAGTTCGACCAACCCGCCCGATACGACGATTCGCTCGGGGTCGAGGATGTTGGTGAGCCCGGCGAGTCCGATCGCGACCCAGCGGGCCCACTCGTCGAGCACCGCCAGCGCCTCGGCGTCGCCCGCTTGCGCGGCATCGCCGACGTGCACGCCCTTGATCGCGGCCGGGTCGCCGCCGGCCTGTTCCGTGGCGGCGGCCAAGGCTCCGGCGGCGGCTCGCTCGCGGCCCATACGCCCGAGCGCGTTGCCGGACGCCAGCGCCTCCCAGTGACCGGTCTCGCCGCACGCGCACGGCGTGCCGTCGTCAGTGACCTGGAAGTGACCGACCTCGGCCGCGAAGCCGTGCGCGCCCCGCACCACACGGCCGGCGTCGACGATCGCCCCGCCGATCCCGGTACCGAGAGTGATGACGAGCGCCTGGCTCGTCCCCTGCGCCGCGCCGTGGAGAACCTCGCCCCATGCGGCCGCGTTGGCGTCGTTGTCGACAACTGTCGGCAACCCGGTGGCCGCCTGCACGGCGGCGCGCATCGGTCGCTCGATGAGCGTCGGAAGGTTGGGGGCATAGTGCACGACCCCGTCATAATCGATCATGCCTGCGGTTCCGACGCCCAACGCAGGTGGATCGGGCGCCTCCGCGGTCGCTGCGCGCACGAGCTCGGCGATGGTCGTCACGATCGCGTCGAAGTCTTCGGGCGTTGGTGCCCGCTGATCAGTGCGAACGTTCCCGTCGTTGTCGACGGCTGCCACCCGCACATTGGTGCCGCCGAGGTCGACGCCCAGAGTGAAGTCGCTCACTCGAGGTCGATGCGCTCGACCTTGGGCGTCTCCGACTGACGCTCGGCCACGATGCGCTCGCTCGCCTCGATCACTGCCTTCGCCGCGGCCAGAAGCTCACGAGCCGCGTTGAGCAGGTGCTCCGTCGCCTCGGGGCCGGCTTCCCGCAACGCGGAGACGAGTGCCTCCGCCGCTTTGGTCGCTGATTGCGACGCGCCGGACTCCTCGGGTTTACGCGGCGTCGCGTCATCGTCAGGCACGTCAATCCTCCATGAACTCGACTTCGAGGCGGTCGTCGTTCAGGCGCGCACCCGTCACCCGCCGGCGCCGGAGGCTCTCGGGCAGCACCACCGCGCGCCGGTACGCGCCGACGGCCAGGAACAACTCGCCGTTCCGGCGGGAGAGCTCCACGTCTGCTCGGTCCACCCCCGGCAGCGGAAGCGAGAGCATCAGCGAGTTCTCACCCGCGACGACCCGCAACGGCGCGGGCGCCGAGAGCCGTTGGACTGCGTCACAGGTCCCGTACAACTCCGACGCGAACTCGAGCAACGCGTCGGGACCGATGGGCTCGGCCGGTGCCAGCGCGACCGGGAGTACCGGTACCGGCGCGAACGCCTCATAGATCTCGGTGAGCCGTTCGGCCTGGCCTTCCTTCCACGAGGCGAACCACGGGTCGGAGATCACATCCGGCAACAGCCGGTTCGCGATGATGGCGTCGACGTGATAACCGAAGAGCGCGAGATACGTGAAGGTGCGGCGCGCCTCGGCCACAACCAGGCGTTCCGGATTCACGACGAGGCGAACACTGGTGGTCTCGGCGTCGGTGAGCACATCCCGCACGCCGTTGAGCCGCTCGTAGAAGCGGCGGGTGGCGGCGAAGACCTCGTCGCCCGCCACCGGCATGCTCACGACCCGCGAGAGCACCGGTCGCACCGCTCGCGTCACGTTTCGTTGCGCCGGGAACACGCGCTCCATGTACCAGCCGATCACATCAGGAAGGGACAAGAGACGCACGGTCTCTGCGGTGGGTCCGCAGTCGACGACGACGACGTCGTATTCCCCCGACGTTGCGTGGGACTTGATGTCGGTGAGGGCGAAGACCTCGTCGAGTCCGGGCACGACGGCCAGCTCCTCGGCCTCGACGGCCCCGCCTCCCGCCCAGTCGAGGAGCCGGGCGATGTAATCGCGGATTGCCGCCCACGACTCCTCGAGGCGGGCCCGGGGGTCGAGTTGCTGGGCAACCAGCTGTCCGCCGTCGGGGTACCGCGCGAGCGGAGCCGGCGCGTCTCCGAGCGGCGCGCCGACGACATCGGCCAGCGAGTGGGCCGGGTCGGTCGAGCAGATCAGAACGCGTCCGCCGTCCCGCGCCGCCCGATATCCGGTTGCCGCGGCCACGGTGGTCTTGCCGACTCCGCCCTTCCCCGTGAACAGCAGCACGCGCATCGCGGCGAGGCTACCGGTCCGGCAATCCCCTCCCCCCGATACGAGCCGGCCCGCCGCCTACAGGGGCGCACGACTGGCGGGTTGCTCGCCCGGCTCCGACCCGCTCATGCCTCGCCCGCCTCCGCGGTCCGCTTCAACTCTTTGAGGGCGTTGCCGATGATCAGCCCGGCGGCCCGGCGCTTCATGAACCCGGGCAGCGGCACGCCGACCTCGACAGTGAGTGAATAGGTGACGCGCGTGCCGCCCTCGTCCGGGTCGAAGTCGTAGGTGCCGTCGAGCTGCTTCAGCATGTCGCCTTCGACGAGATGCCAGGAGAACGAATCGGGCGCGAGCGCGTAGTCGTAATCGAAGACGACGCGGATGCTGCGACCCATCGCGGCCATGCGGTACTCGACCCGCTGGCCCCGGGCCTCGCCGTCCTGCTCGAGAACGGTGGCTTCCTTCACGTCCTTGGCCCAGTCGGGATAGTGCGCGTAGTCGGTGGCGATCTCGAAGCAGCGGGCGGGAGGCGCGTCGACGTGTATCCGTTCGGTTGCCTGGTCGGCCATTACGCACTCCCTTCTCGACCCCGAGAGTACGCGGCCCGTGGTAGATAGTGCCCGTGACGCGCCCCCCACACGCCGACCAGACCGAGCGGCAACATCGGGACGAGCACGCCGAACGGGTTGGCCGCCGCGGTCGCGCCCGCGATCACCACACAGATACCGAGCGCGCCGTACAACCGCCACCGGACGTCACGCGGAGCGCCGGGGTCGAAAAGGAACAGGCGGCCGACCGTGACGTCATCCCCGTGCGCGCTCCGTACGAACGCAACGACGAAGGCGTATCCCCAGATAGGCAGCGAGACAAGGAACAATGCAACCGCGACCACCACCGCGGCGACGTCGAGGCCTTCGACGCCGAGTGCCACCGGCACCGCCGTGATTGCAAACAAGACGTTCGCTGCCCACGAAGCGATGAAGATCGTGCGCCCCGGTCGGGCGTTGCTCATGACCACGAGCCTACGGGTGGCCGCGGCGGCGGCACCGGCGCGAGGCCGGTG
>JBOGFL010000632.1:0-2130 GCA_050743285.1 Acidimicrobiia bacterium | reverse complement strand
GCTCGCGGGCCTCTTCCCCGACGACACGCTGCAGCGCGCGAACCATCCACGGGAAGGGATGGGGGCCCATCACCGAGCCGATGCAGTAGTGGGTCGATTCGACCGACGCCACCCAGTCGCGCAGCGCTTCGTTGATTGCGTCTTTCAAGGTCGCGCTGCCCGAGTCGACCGGCACGACCTCGGCGCCGAGCAGCCGCATCCGGAAGACGTTGAGCGCTTGGCGGTCGACGTCGACGGAGCCCATGAACACTGTGCAGTCGAGCCCGAACAACGCGGCCGCGGTTGCAGTGGCGACGCCGTGCTGCCCGGCGCCGGTCTCGGCGATCATCCGCACTTTGCCCATGCGCTTCGTGAGCAGGCCCTGACCGAGGACGTTGTTGATCTTGTGGGAGCCGGTATGGGTGAGGTCTTCGCGCTTCAGCAACAGGCGCACACCGAGGCGTTCGGAGAGGCGCCCGCACTCGGTGACCGGCGTTGGTCGACCCGCGTACCCGTGGAGCAGCGTGGCGAACTCGGAGCGGAACTCGTCCGACGACCAGGCTTCGCGGAACGCCGTTTCGAGCTCTTCCAACGCCGCGGTCAGCGACTCGGGCGCGAAGCGGCCGCCGTACTCGCCGAACCGGCCGAACTCGGTGGGCTCGGGCCCGGGAGGGCCGAGCGTGACGGATTCGCTTCGCCCGGCCATCAGCGGGTCTCGGCCTGCCAGTCGTACGGGGCGTTTTGATTGCGCGTGGGGTGCGGCGCCGCGATCCCTTCGGCGGCTTCTCGCGCCACCTCGATGAAGTGCCGCAGCTTTCGGGGGTCCTTCGTGCCGGGCGAGGCCTCAACGCCGGTCGAGACATCGACGCCAAACGGCCGCACGACGCGGATCGCTTCACCAACGTTCTCGGGCGTGAGACCGCCGGCCAGAAGCATGGGCACTCCGCGCGGTAGGCCCTCGGCCAGCGCCCAGTCGAACACCTGGCCCGACCCGGGGTCGGGCGCGTCGAGGAGCACCAAGTCGGCCGGTCCGTTCTCGACCGTGGACAGCGCGGGATCTCCGGCCCGGAACCCCTGGATCACGAACGGAATGCGCTCGCGGATCGAACGGACCTCGGACAACGGTTCGCGTCCGTGCAGCTGAGCGCCACGGAGGCCGACGGTGTTGACGATCTCGACCACGCGCGCGGGGCGTTCGTCGCGGAACACACCGATCGTGAGGGTGCCGTGCGGCAACCGCTTCACGATGTCGGCGGCAACGGCGGGCGTGATCTGGCGCGGGCTTCCGGGTGCGAACACGAAGCTGACCGCGTCGGCACCCAGGGCGACGCTGAGCAAGGCGTCATCAGCATTGGTGAGCCCGCAGATCTTGACGAACATCGACTCCAAGTTACCGGACCGAACGCGGGACTTCGGCCAATGTTCGCAGCGAATCGGCCGGTGCGGCCGAGCGCACCAACGCCTCGCCGACGAGCACGGCGTCGAACCCCGCGTCAGCCATACGGGTCACGTCGGCCGCGTCGCGAATTGCGCTTTCGGCGACGGCGATGACCTCTTCGGGCACCAGGGCGCGCAGATCGGCGACACGACCGAGGTCTTCGTTGAACGACGCCAGGTCGCGCGCGTTCACACCGATCACCGCGGCACCGATGTCGACCGCCCGCTTGATCTCGACTGGGTCGTGCGCCTCGACGAGTACACCGAGGCCGACCGCAGCTGCGCGATCGTGCAGATCGCGCAGCGGGCGGTCGTCGTCGAATGCGCGCACGATGAGAAGAACGGCGTCGGCTTGCATGGCCCGCGCCTCGTCGAGTTGCGCCTCGTCGATCGTAAAGTCCTTGCGAAGTACCGGGAGTGTCGTCGCGGCGCGGGCCATCCGCAGGTCGTCGGCCGACCCTCCGAAGAACTCCGTGTCCGTGAGCACCGACAGAGCTGCGGCGCCACCAGCTTCGTAGGAACGTGCGGTGGCGGCAGCATCCAGCTCGGCCGCCAGCACACCTTTCGACGGCGAGCGGCGCTTGATCTCGGCGATGACCGCGACCCGTCGGTCGGGACGCCGCAGTGCGGCCGTGAAGTTGCGGCTGGGCGGCGCGGCTTCGGCCGCCCGCTGCAGCGCCTCGAGGGTGGTCGGTTCCCGGAGCCGGGATACCT
>JBOGFL010000631.1:0-5155 GCA_050743285.1 Acidimicrobiia bacterium | reverse complement strand
CGCAAATGCCGCTGCGAAGGCCCACGGAGCAACGACGGCAGCGGCCAGATAACGTCGGGTCGCCGGGATCACAGCCACGGGCGCGACCACTGCGAACAGCGCCGGCAAGAGCAGCCGTGCATGCATCCAGTCGCCACCCACACTGGTGATGTACACGGCGTCAAGACAGCCCGCGACCACGAACACCGCTACCACCGCCAATGCTCGGGAGGCGCGCGCGGCCCGCAGGCCGACAACGAGCGGTATGAAGCCACCGGCGGCGACGACGATCGCGGGAACCCAGAGCCAGTAGGGCCCAGCGAAATCGACGACGTAGTCCCAGCCCCGTTCCCAATTGGTGCTCGCCGACTCCTTCGCAACGGCCGGATTCGCCACCAGGCTTCCGTAGTAGCCCATCCGGAAAACCTGATACGCGACTGGCAAGGCAGCCGCCGAGGCCGCGAGTCGCAGCACGCCGCTCCAGCCACTCCCGCGCCATTGCAGAGTCGCCACAACGACGAGAAACAGCGCGCCGAAGATGAGCAGCTCCGGCCGCACGAGCCATCCCAGGCCCAAGATCGCCGCGGACACGAGCGACATGTTGCGGGCCGAACCGGCCCATTGTGCGAGCACGAGCAGGCACCCACCCAGCCATGCGAGAACCAAGCCGGTCTCGAGTCCACTGGTCTGAAAGATCCACGCCGGAATGAGCGCCATGTACACCACAGCACCAAACGGAACGAGGAACGCGTCCGGCTCGTGTCGACGCACGAGCAGCCGAGCACCTGCCATCGCCATGACGACCGCCGCGCCGGTCAGGCCGATGCCGAGAACCACCGCTAGCCACTCCAGCCGAACCGGAGTAATGGCGTCCGCGATCGTGAGGATGGCGAGCCACAGTGGGCTGGTGAAGGCCTCGACCCGTTCGCCCTTGTTGAACACCGGGCCGTTTCCACTAGTGATCTGGCGCACGACGCGCAGGTAGATGAACCCGTCGTCGACGATCCAGCGGCGCGCCCACCCCCGCAACTGCAAACGCGGCAATGGGAACCGCGAGCACGCTTGCCTGGATCACACGTCGCTGCAGCGATGGCTTTGACTGCGGTCGCGTCGTGACTTCCGCTGCTACCGCGTCAAGCACCGCGCCCACGTCGTCAGCATTGCACGTCGACCGCCGCGCCTGCCCATACGGCCGATGGTGTTCGCGACGCGCCCCGCGCCGAGCGAGGACTCCGACCCGCCTGCGGGTGTGGCTCAGGCCAGCCGTTTCATGAAACCGTTCGGGTTCAAGGTGAGCCCGTACCGCTCCAGGGTCGGGTCGGGAGCAAAGTCGCCGCGCGTGTTGATGACGTTCTTCACGGCCTCGGCCGGGCCGGGTCCAAAAGAAGGCCACACGGGATGGCCGTTGAGGACCGTGTCCTCGATCACCACGTAGGAGCCGACCGGTACCAGCGGTGCGTACGCGCCGAACTCCTTGACCAGCCGGTTGCGCCGCTCCCTCGACCCGAGCACGACAAGTGCCCGGGGCGATTCGCCCACGATCTCGTGCACCCGACCGATCGTCTCTTCGTCGATCGCGTTGCCGGTGAGATAGGTGATGCGTGGATGCTGCGGACGCTCGTCCGAGGCCTTGGTGTCGATCGAGAGCACCTGGCCCTGCCCGAGGAGCTCGCAGATGGAGGCGAGGAACAGCGCGCGGCCCCCATCTCCCGAGCGGATCTCGATGATCCAGTCCGGTCTGACCCGCGCGACGAGCTCCTGGTACGCCAGGAGATCGGTCGGTGCGTGTTCGACGCGGTGTCCGAGCCACGTCGTGTCCTGCCAGGCCAGACTTCGCCAGAACGCGTCAACGAACTCGAAGCGGAGCTCTTCCGGGATTGGCAGAGGCTCCTCGGGTAAGCCCTGAGGATCACCGCGCCCGGCCTTGAAGAGGTTCGGGGCGACGCGACGGCGCGCCTTGGTGCGGATGGCTCCGGGCGGCATGCTCCCGACGTAGTGCATCGTCTTGCCCGGCCCGCGAAAGTTCCGACCCCGTAGGCCGGCGTAGTGCTGCGCGTACGAAGCGATCCGCCGCCGGCGCTCGTCGGCGTCGGTCTGGTTGGTCGTCGTACCACTGTGAACCTGGTGGAAGGAACCCTCGCCGATGATCGTGGTGACGGTGACATCGGGAGAAGCGCCGAGGCGCTCGTAGAGCTCCAGGTTCGCGTAGCCACCGCCCGGCATCGAGAAGTGCTCGTCGAAGCAGCCGACCTGCTCGAGCAGGCTTCGCTTCACGAACATGCAGTTGCTCTCCCATACTCCGTCGAACCAGTCCCGGTCTCCGATGAAGTGCCCGATGTCGAACAGGCGGTAGCCGTTGCCGGGCCAGTCGATCTCCTCGAAGAGCCGATCCTCGAACTCCTGGTCGTAGCCGCTCATCATGACGTCGCCCTGCTGACCGGGGCCGACATACCACTGTTGCGTGGCGACGATGGCAGGTTCGTAGGTCGAGAGGCCGGTCATACCGAATCTCAACACGCCAGGGGTGAGCACGTGCGCGCCGTCGATCATGAACGCGAAGGCTTCGCCGCTTGCGATGGCGACTCCCTTGTTCAAGGCATCGACCGGCGTGGGCGGGGCGTCGGTACCGAGATCGACGTACCGGAACTCAGGCCCGAAGCCCTGCACGAACTCCTCGCCCAGCCGCTGGTCCTCGTTGGATCCGTTGTCTACGACGATCACCTCGTAGTCGAGGTTCTCGACGCCCCGTTGGTAGGCACGTGACAGCGAATGGAGTGTTCGTCCTGCTTCCCGACGCATGTTGTAGAACACGACGACGACAGACAGGTCCTTGTGCGTGAGCGGCGCCCGAGGCGCGAGGGGCGCGTGGGGACGGTGATCCGCCACCGCCGACGACGAGCGCGAGGTGGGTGTGGCCTTCCGCCAATAGACGCCGACGGCGTCCATACGCTGGATGGGGTCGACGATGCCGCGGCGAGTCCGGAAGTCGTCGACCGCCGCTCGAGCGCGCGGTGAACCGACGTCGTCTACGACGACGAAACCGCCGACCGTGATCCGGTCGTAGAGCTCGTCGAGCGCGTCGCCGACTGCCTCGTCGGGGTCGTTGCCGATTCGCAACAGCGCGATTTGCTCGATGGGGGCGCCGGAAAGCGTCTCCCGAAAGCTGCCCTGAAGGAACCGCACCCGTTCGTCGAGGAGTTCGAAGTGTTGGAACCCTTCGCGAACAGTGTTGAGATCCGGCAGGAGCTCGGGAAATCCTCGCCCGCCGCCAGGAACACTTGCCGGGGCATCCGACTCACCGTTCGGGCGGGGCGAAGCGCGAAACTCGTCGGCTACCCACACCTGAGCTTCTTTCAGCTCGTGGGCTTCGAGAAATCCACGCATGAAGATCGCACCGCCGCCACGGCCGGTCCCACACTCGACCAGGTCGCCGGCGATGCCCTCGGTCTTTGCTGTCTCGAGGCACTGCTGAAGGTGATCGAGTCGGACGCGGCCCATCGTCGTGTAGGGGAAGTACGTCGCGGGGTCGTCACCGTTTCCGTCGGTGAGCTTCCCGGCCCGGCGCGCGGCTTGCAGAGTCCGGACCTCGGGCTTCAGGTAGCGCCAGGGATCGCGAATGTTGACCGGCTCGGGCCGGTTGCCACGCTCCAGGCAACGAACGAGATAGTCGATGCGGAGCTCGTTCTCGAGATAGTGCTCGTTGAGGAGTGCGCCCTTGAGGAGATCGAGGTAGCGGTCGGCGGCGCGCGCGAGCAACCGTTCCTGATGGTAGAAGACGTTGTGCTGGAAGAGCATCGCCTGCAGGCGTGTGTCCTCGGCGAGCTCGAGAAGCTGCGCGCGTCCTTCTCCACTCTCCAGCCAGTCGAGCACGTCGGTCAACTCCGGCTGACGCGCGAGACGTTCCTCCTCGGCAACGATCGCGAGGCCGAAGTAGATCGGCAGTACGACCACACGTAGCGGTCGGTCGTATTCGGTGACGAAGTCGTCGACTGCGGTCATGACCCCGTTCCGGGGCCCGCCCTCGACCTTCGCGTTGTACATCGTCGGGTTCAGTCCCCCGCCCGGCAGAACGCGCTTCTTTCCCTTCTTGATCCCTTGCTGGGCGTAGGGCTGGCGAAACTCCTCGGGGATGCGCTCAGGAGCGTAGTAAAGATCGCGGCGGCCGTACGGCCAACAGACGTCGTGCATGATCAGGACCGGCAACGCGGCACCCGCACCCTGGGCCGTCGAAGCGAGCTGCTTCAGCTCGTGGTACACGGTGTACCAGTTGTGATCACCATCGACGAGCGCCACATCCACCGGCGGAAGCTGCGGCAGGACGTTGTGGCTGATATCGCGGTGGAACACGTAACGGCCGGGGAACCGCTTCTCGTGCTCGGTCGGGTCGAACTCGGGTGCCGGGTCGATGACGTGCACTTCGGCACCGTCACCGAGCTCATCGAGCATCCGGATCGTCGTCTCTCCGCGAAACGCGCCGATCTCGAGCAGGCGCCTGGCTTTGATGGCCCGGAGAACCGGCGCGATGGCGACGTCCCAGAACGGAAACATGGATGAATCTGATTCCTTGCTACCGAGGAACTCGTACGGTACCAGAGGGTGCGAAAGGGGCAGCCGTCGCGTCGAGACCGGGCGATCGCGTCCGCCGCGTGGTGCACAGTGTTGGGAGCGGTGCCTTGACGCAGGCGATGGCCTGAGACCGCCGCGCAACCGATGTCTCTCCGCTCAGCGTCGTGGTCGTCGCCGACGACATGGCACGGGAACTGCCGCGAACGCCGCTGACGCTGTCACGCGATCACCAGCGAGGAGTCGCCAACGACGACGAGGTTGCGCGGCGAACGGTACCGCCCTCCGACCGTGCAGCCACTCTTCGTGGGCCACATACCACCGCAGGTGCTGCGACACGGAGACGAATCTGCAACTTGCCATGAGAAGGCTCGCTCGACTCCGGGCGGCGAGGACGCGCTCGCAAGATTGACGGCGGGGCGGCTTCCACGCACCTCTCGCTACTATTCCTCGGGCGTCGACCCTATGTCATACTTCGGTCGTGGCTGAGTGGCCGGGTGCGGTATCCCGGCGGGAGTTCGTACGGGGGGCGACGAAGGTCGGCGCGGCGGCGGGTGCCGCGACCGTCGTCGTGTGGACTGCGCCGCAACTTTCGAGTGTCGCGCTCGCCCAG
>JBOGFL010000630.1:0-2835 GCA_050743285.1 Acidimicrobiia bacterium | reverse complement strand
CGTCGTGCCTCTCGGCCGGCGGCGCGCCGCCGGCTCGTCATCGTCTACGGGGCGCCGATCCTGTACTCCTGGATTCCGTAGGACACGTTGCCCTTGATGTCCTTCGCCATCCAGCGGAACGTGGTGTTCGAGGTGATGTAGAACACCTGGCCCGGCTCACGCGGGCCGCTCGAGTCCCACAGCGTGGAGCTCTCGTTCGGCTTCGTGCCGTCGAGCGTGTAGCGGATCACCGACGGCTCGTTGACGTACTGGAACGTCACGTACTGCGGGCCGCGCGAGAACGTCGACCCGGTCATCCTCACCCGAGGCGGCTGCTTGTCCTTCTCGTACTCGTAGGCCGACTCGAGGAGGCCGAAGTTGCCCGCGGCGAACTCGAGCGCCTCGAACTTGCCCTCCGTCGCATAGTCCGGCTGGAAGCCGACCCCCTGCTGCAGCGTCCCGCCGCCCAGGACCGCCCCCGCCGGGTGCGCCAGCGCAAGCGGTGCGTTCAGGGTGATGTTCGGCTGCGGGCTCGGCGTGTTCGGCTGCGCGACCGAGACGACCGTCCGGACCTCCTCGTTGGCGGTCCCGAAGTCGACCTTGATCGTGTCGCCGACGCCGAAGGCGTTCCGGTTGCCGGCCCTGATCCCGGTGTCTCCGGCAGCCGAGGCGACCGACAGCGTCGTGTTGACGTAGCGGTCGGCGCCGGTCTCGAAGCTGTACGCGATCACGCCGCGCTTGTACCAGTGCTCGTCGGCGCTGTTGCCGCCGGCCGAGTAGAGGACGTCCGCGATCGGACCGGTCCGCTCCGGGAGGATGGCCGTGCCTCGCACGTCCTTGATCCGGTTGAGGATCTGGTCGCCGGCGGCGAAGAAGTACCTCTCGACGCCGATGTTCGGATGCACGAGCTCGCCCTCGTCGCGGTTCGGCAGGTACGCGCCCGGCGCCCACATGAAGTAGCCGCCGAAGCTGTGGATGTTGTTGGAGAACTTGATGTTCGTGAACGTGTCGGCGACCCAGAGCTCGTTCCGGATCTCCGGCTCGGACGCCTCGGCCGGCCCCGTGTACACATCGCTCGTGCACGAGAACGACGCGCCGATGTACCCGTCGAACAGCGTTCCGACGGTGTTGTTGCGGTTCGGGTCGACGCCCCAGGCGTTGCGCGAGGCGGGATCGCTGTTGACGTACGGGAGCCCGGTCGACGGGTTGGTCCGGGGCGTCCAGAAGCCGCCCGCGAACGGGTCGTCGGTCTCCTTGGCGCCGTTGACGCAGTGGTTCGTCAGGTTGCGGCGTTGGAAGTTGAAGTCATACATGGAGTAGTGCGCCCCGTCCGGGTTCGACGCCGGCAGGATGAAGATGTCGAGGTTGTCGACGAGCCTCCGCACGTCCGGGTCGATCGCGTAGTTTCGGAGCAGCTGCTCTGCGGTCTCCAGGCACGTCAGCGGCGTCGCCCATTCGCGGGCGTGCTGCTGGCAGTAGAGGAAGACGCCGGTCTTCGAGCCGTCACGCCGCTTGCCGATCCGCAGGACGTTCTGCTGGAACGGGCCACGCTCGACGTGAGGCGGCGCGTTCAGGAAGTCGGACAAGTTCACCTTGACACCCGGCTGAACGATTCCCACGCCGGCGTTGCCCCGGTAGGTGAGCGCCACGACGAGCGCGCTCGCGCCGGGATGGGCGTTGATCGCGGCGATGACCTGGGCCGCGGTGCTCGAGAGCGCACCGGTCGCGTCCGTGGCGAGGCTGACCGAGAGGTCGTTCCCGATCACGCCGACCGAGAGCGGCGCGTTCGGCACGCCCGGGTTCAGGAACTCGGCCGTGATGTTGTTACCACCCTCGTGGCCCCAGGCGCGGGACGTGAGCACGACTGCCCCGCCCTGCAGCGCCGTGGGCACGGTGTTGCCGGGCGGGTTGGTGCCGGCCATGTTCGCCTGCGCCTTCCGCTGGTAGCCGTTCGTCAGGTTCGGCAGCGCCATGATCTCCGAGATGTTCGGGAACTCGGCGGCCAGAGCCGTGAAGCGGGCGCGGACCTCGGTCGGATCCATGTACCGCGTCGTGAAGTCGGACAGGTAGCCCGGGGCGTGCGGCGGCAGGCCGCCGCCGAGCCACACGGTGACGTCGCCCTCGAGCGTCGCGCCGGTGCTCGAGCCGAGGCGGATCTTCGTCGGGGCGGCAGGGCCGCTCCCGAGGTCGCCGATCCGGATCAGGATGCGGTGCTCGATGTACGTGTCCGGCGTCGGGTCCGGGTCGATGTTGACGTTCATCGGCCGCGGGCCCCGGTCGATCGGCGTGCCCGCCCCCGTGTTCCAGGAGACGGACGTCGCCGGGCCGATGTAGGTCGAGCCCGTGGGCGCGGCGCCGCCAAGGCGGTTCTTTGCCTCGACGGACAGGAACCTGCCTGCGTAGTTCTCGAAGTAGTCGGCCCGCAGGATCACAAGCTCGTCGTCGTCCGCGATGACCGGCGGATCGCCGAGCGCGGACTCGCCCGCGCGAAACTCGGCGCGTCGAGCCGCCCTCATATCGGCGACGTTGGCCTCCCAGGTGGCGGGCCCTTCGATGGTGGCCCCGACCTCATAGCCGGCCGCAGCCAGTTCACCGAGCTCCCCCTCGGAGGCGAATACCGTCACGGTGACGGTGCCGTCCGCGTTCCTGCGCAGATAGTGGTCGTTGAACTCGATTCCGAGGTCCTCGGAATCCTCCTGCAGCTCCAAGGCCGCGGCCTTGTTCGCGAGCGTGATCTCGACCAGGCTGTCACCCTGATTCGGGTCGATACCTCGCTCTTCGGCGTTCGCCGTCGCGCCGCCGGCGACCGCCAGCGCAAGCGCTGCGACAGCGAGCATCACGAGCCCAACGTTCCGG
>JBOGFL010000629.1:0-2198 GCA_050743285.1 Acidimicrobiia bacterium | reverse complement strand
TCTCCCTGCAACGCGAGGAACTCTTCCTCACCGCCGCGCAGTCCGTGTTTGCGGTCGCGGTGCTCGTGAACCGCAGCATCGGGGTCCGGGAGGCCCTCTCGTTGCTCGGCCTGTTCCTCGGCCAGTTCATTCTCGGGGCCATCCTCCCCGAGGACCTCCGGGCGCTGGAACGGATCGGGATCGGGGTGCTCTATCTGGTGCTGGCCGCGATCATCTTCGTTCGCCAACGGCGGTTCATCCGTCCGTTGTTCCGTGACGGTCTTCGGACTCCCGTCCACGAGATGATCCGCTCCGGCAGCAACGATCCGCAGGTCGTCACCCGGTGAGCGATCGCTCGCTCGTCGACCGCGACGCGCTCGTCGCGGGCGCTGCGACCGGCCTGGTGCTGATCGCGCTGCTGAGCGCGGTGCGGGCCCTCGTCGACAACCAGGTCGACGACTTCGACGACCGCGCGTGGATCGCGTTGTTCGCGGTTGCTCAGTTGCTCATCTACATCGTCGCCGGCGCGGTCGCCGGGGCGCGGATGCCGCGCGCACCGCTGAGCAACGGCGGGCTCGCTTCTCTGCTGGCGGTCGTCGTCTGGATTCCCCTCCGCATCGCGGTCTGGCTCGTGCGCGACGAAACCCGGGGCTTGTTCTCGGGGAAGGATCCGGTCTTCGAGGCCGGGCCGGTGTTCATCGCGTTGGTGCTGGCGTTTGCCCTCGGCGTGGTCGGCGGCGCCCTGGGTGCCCGCGCCGCGCACGCCCGCACCGCCTGATCGGCTGCTGGCGGGCGTCAAGCTCCGACGCGCAGCCCGGCGGTGAGAACTGCCGCCGCGGCCAGCGCCGCCGCGACGCGAACGTGGTTCCAGGCCGTCCAGCGGACGACGTACCTCGCCCAATCGCGGGCGGCGTCGGCCCCGTCCGGGTCGACGATCGCCAGCGCGTTGTTGCGAGGGATGTGGTATGCGATCGTCAGCAGAATCGTGCCGACCAGATAGAGCCCGCCGCCGATCAGCAGATAGAGGGCGTACGGCTCGTCCCCGACGACGAACGACGTCACGACCAGCGCGACACAGACGGCGGCCGTCCCGAACAGCGCGGTCATGAACCAGGGAGTCGGCGCCTGCAGGTTGATCGACTGCATCGCGGCGATGCCTTGGGCGGCGGGGAGGCGGGCCAGTGCCTTCATCACAAAGGAAGAGAAGGCGAAGAGAGCCCCTGCCGCCAGCCCACATCCGAGCGCCGCGACCACGGTTAGGACGTAGAGGAAGCCGCCGATCATCGCGCGCTCCTCGTGATGGGGACGTCCCACACGCCGCTCGCCCCGGTGTCGAGGGCGAAAGAGCGGAAATCGCGCGGCTCCCGGCCCAGTGCCCGCCGAACGCCGTCGGTGACATAAGCACTGCGGCCGTCGAGGACCATCGTGAACAAGTCGGTGAACGCCGTGACGTCGTCGGGCGGGAGTCCATCCTCGGCCAGCGCCGACGCGAACTGTTCCCCAGAGATCGGTACGTACCGAATCTCCCGCCCGGTCGCGTGGGCGATGTCAGCGACCGCCTCCGCGAACGTCAGCAGGCGCGGGCCGGTCGCCTCGTAGAGCTGACCCAGGTGGCGGTCGTCGGTCAACGCCGCGGCGACGATGTCGGCGATGTCCTCGGCGTCGATGAACGGCTCCGCCGTCTCCCCCGCCGGGAACGCGAGCTCTCCGCGGAGGACGGGCTCCAAGAAGAACGCTTCGCTGAAGTCCTGGGCGAAGAAGCTCGACCGCACGATCGTCCACTCCGCGCCGGACTCCTGCACCGCATCCTCGCCGAGCACGGCGCCCGGCTCGTTCCGGCCCGACAGCAGCACCAGTCGCTCGACGCCACTCACGACGGCCAGCTCGGCCAGGCCATGGACGCGCTCCGCGCCGCCGGGGAACGCCAGGTCCGGTTGGTAGGTGACGTACGCCGATCTCACGCCGTCGAGCGCCGGCGCCCAGGTGGCGGCGTCGTCCCAGTCGAACGGTGGCGTCCCGGTACGCGAACCGAGGCGGATCGGAATCCCCCCGGTGCCGAGACGCTGCGTGACCCGGCGCCCGGTCTTCCCGGTCCCGCCGATCACCAGCGTCAGGTTGCGGTCACGTTGGCGGTCTCGCTCTCCCATGGTTGGCCCCTCATCGCGACAGCCAGTTGCGATACGGCGTATCGTAACGTAGTTGCGATACCCTGTCAACGG
>JBOGFL010000628.1:0-2831 GCA_050743285.1 Acidimicrobiia bacterium | reverse complement strand
GCCGGGGGCCGTTCTCGTTCGGGCAAGACCTGCGCCCTAGCTTGAGTGGGTTCATGCGCCGACCGACCGTTCTCACTGCTCTCGCGTATCCGCAGTTCCGCCGGGTCTGGGCGGCCGGTTTCGTGTCGCAACTCGGTGACTGGATGCAGATCTTCGGTCGCGCGTACCTCGCGTTTCAGCTCACGGGTCGGGCCGAGACCGTCGGCCTTGTGTACTTCGCCACGTTCCTGCCCCAGCTGCTCCTCAGCCTGTGGGGCGGCGTGCTCGCCGACCGGTTCGACCGCAAGCGAATCCTCGTCGTGTCCCAGATCATGCAGGCGGCAGGGGCCGCGGTCATGGGGCTGCTCGTCGTCACCGACACGGCCACCGTTGCCAATGTCACCGCGCTGTCGCTCGTGCTCGGGATCGGCTTCACGTTCCAGATTCCCGCCATGCAGGCGCTCACGCCCGCGATCGTTCCTCGGGAGGATTTGTCGAGCGCAATCTCGATTGCGACCGCCACCAACTCGGTCACACGGGTTGCCGGGCCGCTCTTGGCGGCCGCGATCATCCCCCTGGTCGGTGTCGAGTGGGTCTTCTGGGCCAACGCGGCCTCGTTCTTCGTGCTGATCGTGGCGTGGGCAATGGCCGCGATTCCTCCCCCGCCCGTTGTGGAACGCGGCGGACTCGCGGCACTGCAAGAAGGCGTGCGGTTCGTCCGGAGCACGCCAACGGTGGCGGTCCCGATCGGCGCCACCGCGTTCCTGGCGTCGGTGGGCATCGTGTACCAGCCGTTGTCGATCGTCTACGCGACCGACGTGCTTGCCGGCGGCGACTCGGATCTCGGTGTGCGCTACAACGGCTGGCTGCAAGCGGCGATCGGCGTGGGTGCCGCGGTCGGCATCCTGGCGTTGGCGGAGATCGGCCGCCGGCGCCCGGCGCTCACGTTCATCAGCACCGCCATCGTGTTCTCGATCGCGCTCGGAGCGCTGGGCCTCATCGACGTTGTGGGCGGGGCCGTCGCCGTGCTGGTGGTGTTGGGCGCCGCGCAGTTCGCCAACATGACGCTGTCGATCTCGATCGTCCAGCACGAGTCGCCGGAGGCGATGCGAGGCCGGGTGATGTCGATCCAGATGCTCGCCCTGATCGGACTGGTCCCGATCGCGAGCCTGGTCGGGGGCTGGCTCGCCGACAAGATCGGTCTCGAACAGCTGTTTCTCGGTGCCGGGCTCGCGTGCCTCGCCTTCTCGATCCTGCTTCTGCGTTGGCGTCAGCACTTCCTTTCGACCGCGATCGAGCATGATGACGAGACCTACGCGGTCGTGAGCACCGTCCTCGAGGATGAGGGATAGGGGAGAAGAGGAGACCGGTGGGTTCGGCCGGACCTGACTAGCGTGTCAGGCATGGCGCAGGCCGAGATCGAGCCCGACTTCGAGTACCGGATCGACTTCCTCACCGGGCAGCCGTACCCGGTGTGGGAGCGGGCCCGCCAGGAGTGCCCCGTCTTCCGGACCGACGGCACGCAGGGCTTCACCGATCGGCCGAACTACCACGTGACCAAGTACGCGGACGTCGAGCGCGTCTTGCGCGACGGGCAGGCGTTCTCGTCGTCGATCAACGCCGAGCACATCGGCAAGTACATGGGCGATCTCATTCTCGCCATGGACGGCAAAGAGCATCGTTCGTACCGGAACCTGGTTGCCCACGCGTTTCGCGCCTCAGCGCTCGAGCGGTGGGACAACGAGTTGGTGCGCCCTGCGATCAGCCGGCTCGTCGACGGCTTCGCGTCGCTCGGACGGGCCGACCTCGTCCGCGATGTCACGTCGAAGTATCCGGTGCAGGTCATCTGCGGGCTCGTCGGCGTACCGCTGGAGGACAGCGCCCAGTTCCACCAGTGGGCAGAAGAAGTCAACACCGGCCCGATGAACCCGCCGCGGGGCATGGCGGCGTCGCGGGCGATGCGCGACTACCTCGCGCCGATCGTCGAGGACCGGCGCCGGAACCCGCGGGGCGACCTCATCAGTGATCTCGTGACCGCCGAGGTCGATGGCCACAAGCTCGACGACGAGAAGATCTACGGCTTCCTGCGTCTGCTGCTGCCGGCCGGGGCGGAGACGACGTTCCGGGTCATGGGCAACGCGCTGGCCGCGTTGCTGGCGCATCCCGATGTCATGGCCGAGGTCGCCAGCGACCGATCGCTGCTCCCGGCGGTCATCGAGGAGACCCTCCGCTGGGAGACGTCGGTGACACAGGTGAGCCGCGTCGCGTCACAGGAGACCGAGATCGACGGCTGTCCGATCCCGGCCGGCGCCGCCATCAGCGTGCTCACCGCGTCGGCGAACCATGACGAGGACCGTTACGACGAGCCGGCTGAGTTCCGGATTGACCGCCCGGCGCAGAATCACCTCGCGTTCGGCACCGGACAGCACCAGTGTCTCGGGATGCACCTGGCGCGCCTCGAACTGCGCGTCGGGCTCGACACGATTCTCGACCGGCTGCCAAACCTGCGTCTCGATCCCGACGAGCCCGAGCCCCTCATCCAGGGATTCGCGTTCCGCGGGCCGGTGGCGCTGCCGGTGCTGTTCGACCCGAGCTAGAAGCCCGGGTCGAGGTCCTTGGCAAACGACCGGCTCATCGGCGAGTCCTTGTATACGCCGTAGGGCTCGATCAACCCGTACCCGGACCTCTGGTAGAGCGCGATCGCCTCGGGTTGCTTGGTCCCGGTTTCGAGCACCAGGCGCCGGTACCCGAGTTTCGACGCCTCGCCTTCGAGCGCCACGAGTATCGCCTGACCGACGCCGCGTCCCCGGGCCTCGGGTGCGACATACATCCGCTTGATCTCGCCGGTCGCG
>JBOGFL010000627.1:0-1571 GCA_050743285.1 Acidimicrobiia bacterium | reverse complement strand
GCCCGATCCTCGCCCAGGAGGCGGTCCCCGTCCTCCCCGACGACACCGTGGAGACGCTCCACGAGCGGATCAAGGAGGTCGAGCGCCGGCTCTACCCCGAGGTCCTCCGCCAGCTCATGGCGGAGCGAGCGGAGCCGGCGGAGGTGAAGGTGGGGGCGGAGCGGCGCGGGCGGTCGAGCCGGCGGAGTGGAAGCGGAGCCCAGGGATGAGGACGAAGGTGGCCCGGGCGCTGCTCTCGGTCTCCGACAAGACCGGTATCGACGAGCTCGGCGCGAGCCTGCACGAGCTGGGTGTCGAGCTCGTCTCGTCGGGCGGTACCGCCGCCGCGCTTCGCGCCGCGGGCGTGCCGGTCACCGAAGTCGCCGACATCACCGGCGTACCCGAGATGCTCGACCATCGCGTGGTCACGTTGCACCCCAAGGTGCACGGCGGCATCCTGGCCGACCGGGGCAAGGACGACCACCGGGCCGATCTGGCGCGCCACGACATCGAGCCCTTCGATCTCGTGGTCGTGAACCTCTATCCGTTCCGCGACCGGCCCGGCATCGAGGCGATCGACGTGGGTGGGCCGACGATGCTCCGGGCGGCGGCGAAGAACCACGCCTGGGTCGCGATCGTCACCTCACCGCAGCAATACGGCGAAGTGGTCGATGAGCTGCGTGCCAACGACGGCACGCTCGGGCCCGAGACCCGGCGTGCGCTTGCGCTCGACGCCTTCGCTCACACCGCCGCCTACGACGCCGCCATTGTCGACTGGCTCTCCGGTGACGCGGCCCTGCCGCGCTACCTCGTGCTCCCACTCGAGCGCTCGACCGACGCGCTCCGCTACGGGGAGAACCCGCACCAGGAGGCCGCCCGCTACCGCACCGTCGGCACGACGAGCTGGTGGGACGGTGTCGCCCAACACGGCGGACTCGCGCTGTCGTACCTCAACTTCTACGACACCGAGGCCGCGTGGCAGCTCGTGCACGATCTGGGTGATCAACCCGCCTGCGCCATCATCAAGCACGCCAACCCGTGCGGCGTCGCCGTCGCGGACGATCTCGCCACCGCGTACCAACGCGCGCTGGAGGGTGACGAGCGCTCGGCCTTCGGGGGGATCGTCGCCGTCAACGCACCACTCGACACCACCACCGTCGAGCGCATGGTCGAGGCCCCGCAGGCCGACGTTGTCATCGCACCCCGTTACGGACCGGGCACCCTCGACGCGCTGGCGGCGAAGCGTAAGAACACCCGTCTGCTCGAGGCGCCCGCGCCGGAACGCGAGCGGCGCGACATTCGTCAGCTGTCAGGCGGCTTCCTGGTCCAGACCCAGCACCACTTCGCCGCCGCCCGCAGCGAGTGGCGGGTGGTCACGAAGCGCCAGCCCGCCGAGCCCGAGTGGCGCGACGCCGAGCTTGCGTGGCGGGTGTGCGGGCACGTGAAGTCGAACGCGATAGTGCTGGTGAAAGACGGGCAGGCGGTGAGCATCGGGGCCGGTCAGCAGAACCGGGTCGAGTCAGGCGAGATCGCAGCCCGCAAGGCGGCCGGGCGCGCCGCCGGCGGTGCCTGCGCCAGCGACGCCTTCTACC
>JBOGFL010000626.1:0-3201 GCA_050743285.1 Acidimicrobiia bacterium | reverse complement strand
ATCATCTCGTCGTTCATCGACGAGCGCAGCGCCGGTTGTGCCAAGTGACGGATGACCTCGCGGGCCATCTTGACGGTCACCTTCGACAGGCCCGCGATGTGCTCGGCGATCTCCCGCACGGTGGCATCGAGCTCGGCCTCGGGCACCACCCGGCTCACGATCCCGTGCGCCATCGCCTCCTCGACGCTCAGCACTCGGCCCGTCAGCACCATGTCGCTCACGAGCCCCGGCCCGCAGATCTCGTACAGCGCGCCGATGCCGCCGGTGTCCGGGATCACGCCGTACGTGAGCTCGGGCAGGCGGAAGCGGGTGCCCTCCGCCGCGACCCGCACGTCACACAACAACGCCCGCTGGAACGAGCCGCCCATCACCCAGCCCTTGCAGGCGACGATCACCGGCGCGTCGAGGTCCCAGACCTGCTGGACGCCGCGGTGGCCTTGGCGCATCAGCTCGTGGTGCGAGAGGGGCACCTCGAGGTTGCCGATCGAGCCGACGTCCCGCCCCGACGAGAACGACTTCCCTTCCCCCCGCCAGATGACGACGCGCACGTCGGGGCGGGTCTTCAGCTCTCCGAGGATCTCGAAGAGCCGCACGTCCATCTCGTCGTCGAACGCGTTGTGCTTCTCGGGGTTGTGGTTGGTGATGACCGCGACCGGTCCGTCGTACTCGAGTCGCACTCGGTCGGTCATGGTGCCGGTCTACTAGAAAGCAGCGCTTGCCCGACACCCTCGACACCACGATCACGTTCCCCGACAAGCGTTCGCTCGGCCCGGTGCTGGGGGCGTTCACGACCGCGCTCACCGAGCAGCGCATCATCGGGATCGGCAACGGCGACCGCGTGCTGCGCGTCGCCGAGGAGGCGGCCGAACTCGTCGAGCTCCGTCACCCACCCCGGGCGGGGCGGCGGCGTCCGGGCCGATCCGAAGTTCGCCGTCACCGCGACCCGAAGTCGAGGAGCTGAGGCGCGAGGAGCGGCCAGCGCTCGAAGAGGTGACCGGTGCCGTTCGCGGCCGCGATGCCCCGCTGCTTCCACTCGTCGTCGTCCCACGGCGGCTCGGCCAGTCGTGAGCCGGGGATGAGCTCGTGGAGCCGTTCCGACGTCGCCCGCGTGTGGTGCGGGTCACTCACCCCGCTGCGGAAGACGAGCGTCGGGACCGAAAGGCCCGCGCACGCGGCGTCGGGCAGCCCCGGGACGGTCCCGTCCGGGTCGGGGCAGTACGCGAGCATCCAGCGCTCGAGCGTCGCGATGAACTGCTGCGGGTAGAACCCAAGGAAGAGATCACGGTTGCGCGGGTTGCGCTCGAGCACCTCGGCCCATTCGGGGAGCTCGACGACCGCCTCCATGCCCCCCTGCCACGCGGCCCGGATCGACTCCCCGCAGTAGTGGGTGGCGAGCAGCATCAGGCCGTAGACGCCGCCCGAGATCCACACCATCGCGAGCGCGGTCGCCACGTCGGGATGGTTGGCGGCCGCGAGCAGCGACACCCGGGCGCCGCCCGAGCCGCCGAAGATGACCGCGGGCGCCATATCGAGGTAGCGCAACAGTCCGGCCAGCCGGTCGGCCTGCATCTCCGACTCGTTCGCGCCGGTGAAGCACACGTCAGACGCGCCGCAGTTCGGCCGGTCCCAGATGAGCACCTGCTTGCCGTGGGCGGCGAGCGCCTGGGCGAGCTCGCGGATGCCGGGCACGTCCTTGCTGAACCGGCCGCCGGGCGTGATGACCCAGGGGTCGCCTTCGCCGACGATCTCGTAGGCGAGCAGCGTGCCGTCGATCTCCGCCGTCGCCATGGGTGCTCCTCGGTTCGTGAGCCGCCGGGGGGGCGGCTCGTGGGTGGGGGTATCGTGCCTGACGCCGCCGTCATTCGGCGACTGCGATGCCTGGGGGACGAACCATGACGACCGTGGCCGATGACGTCAGCCAGCTGAGGGTGGTCGACGCCGACACCCACCTCACCGAGCGCCACGACCTGTGGACCAGCCGGGCGCCGGCCGGCATGCAGGACCAGATGCCCCACGTCGCCGACGTCGACGGCGAGCCGACCTGGGTCGTCGGCGACGGCGTGCTGGGCCGGGCCGGTGCCGGCGGCGTGATCGACCCCGAGGAGCACAAGGGCCGGTCGTCCGAGGCGCTCTACCAGTGGACGATCGAGCAGATCCATCCCGGTGCGTACGACCCGGTGGTGCGCCTCGAAACGATGGACCGCTCCGGCGTCTACGCCCAGGTCATCTTCCCCAACGCCGTCGGCCTGGGGGGCCAGAACCTGAGCGAGGCGATGCCCGACGAAGCGCTGCGCCTGCTGTGCCTCGAGATCTACAACGACTCCAACGCGGAGATGCAGGCGGAGTCGGGCAATCGGCTGCTCCCGATGGCGGTCATGCCGGCGTGGAGCGTCGACGCATGCGTCCGCGAGGCCGAGCGGGCCAAGACGCTCGGGATGCGCGGCGTCAACATGACGCACGACCCGCAGGATCAGGGCTCCCCCGACCTCGCCAACCGGGCGTGGGATCCGTTCTGGGAGGTGTGCAGCGCGCTGGAGCTGCCGGTGCACTTCCACATCGGCGCCAGCCAGACCGCGATGACGTTCTTCGAGAACTACGCATGGGCCTCCCAGCAGGAGGACATCGCGCTCGGAATCGGCGGCACGCTGCTGTTCGTCGGCAACAGCCGGGTGGTCGTCAACATCATCTGCTCGGGAATGCTCGAGCGCCATCCGAACCTCAAGATCGTCTCGGTCGAGAGCGGCGCCGGGTGGGTCCCGTTCGTGCTCGAGGCGCTCGACTACGAGATGTGGGAGAACGCGCCCCAGGAACGCGAGAAGTGGTCACTCAAGCCGTCGGAGTACTTCAAGCGCCAGATGTACGCCACGATGTGGTTCGAGCGCATCAACGTGCCCGCGCTCGTCAACGCCGTCGGCGAAGACAACATCCTGTTCGAGACCGACTTCCCGCACCCGACCTGCCTCTACCCCGACCCGTTGGGGACGGTCAACGACAACTGGCGTGAGCTGAACCAGCAGCAGCGGAACAAGATCCTCGGGGAAAACGGCGTCGCGCTGTACCACCTCTGAGGGGCGGGCCGCCGGCTGCCCGACGCTCCCTCCCCGCGGACCGCGACGACCCTTCGGGCGAACACCGAGAGTTGCCCGACATCAGGGCCGGGCGCGCTACATGCATTCTGCATGTTACTATGCTGATTGCATG
>JBOGFL010000625.1:0-3321 GCA_050743285.1 Acidimicrobiia bacterium | reverse complement strand
GGTGGCGGCCCCCCGCCCGCGCCGACCGGGACGCCGGCTCGCGGGCGCTGGCGGCGGTGGCGCTCTCGGATCTGGCCCGGCAACGCGTCGGAGAGCTGTCGGGCGGCCAGCAGCAACGCGTGCTCATCGCCAAGGCGCTGGCCGGCGACCCCGAGCTCCTCGTCCTCGACGAACCGGTCTCGGGCGTGGACGCCGATTCACAGGCGCGGTTTCGCGACTCGCTCGTCCATCTCGTCGACCGGGGTGGCACGGTGCTGCTCGTGTCGCACGAGCTCGGTGCGGTTGCCGACGATCTCGACCGGGTGATCGTGATGAAGCGTGGCATCGTGTTCGACGGGCCGCCCGCCGAGCTCGCCGCCACCGGGGTCAGCCTCGGGGTGCACCGCGACGATCTGCCGCTGTGGTTGGAGGGACTCGGGTGATCGCGGAGCTGGCGCTGCCATGGCCGTTCGACCGCGAGTACATGCAATTGGCACTGGCCGCCGGCCTCGTCGTCGGTGCCACCGCGCCGCTCATCGGCGTGTTCCTCGTCCAGCGCCGGCTGTCGCTCATGGGCGACGGGATCGGCCACCTCGCGTTTGCCGGCGTCGCGGCCGGGCTTCTCACCGAGGTATGGCCGGTGTGGACGGCGCTGATCGTCGCCGTCGCCGGTGCGTTGCTCGTCGAGTGGCTGCGCGCCCGCGGCCTGGCCGGCGGCGACCTCGGCCTCGCCCTGATCTTCTACGGAGGGATCGCCGCCGCGGTCGTCATCACGAGTCGGGCCGGCTCGGGCAGCGTCAACGTCTTCCCGTACCTGTTCGGCTCGATCCTCACCGTCGACCGCAGCGACGTCGTGGTGGTCGTCGTCCTCGGCGCGGTGGTCGTGCTTGCCATGGCACTCTGCGGCCGGGCGCTGTTTGCCGCGCTGATCGACGAGGAGTCGGCGCGGGTCGCCGGTGTCCCCGTCACCGCGCTGAACGCGCTGCTCGCGGTCTTGACCGCGGTCGTCGTGGTCGCGGCCATGCGCGTGGTCGGTGTGCTGCTCATCGCTGCGCTCATGGTCCTCCCGGTGGCGGCGAGCCGCGTTCTCGCCCGTTCGTTCCGCGCCGCGGTGGTCGGCGCGGTGGCAGTCGGGGTCGCGTCGGTGGTGGTCGGGCTGTGGGCGGCGCGGGAATGGGATGTCGCGCCGGGCGGTGCTGTCGTGCTGACCGCGACCGCCGCGTTCGGGCTCGCGAGTCTGGTCGGGTCGCTGGTCAGCCGCAGGCCGCGCGCAGCGACGGGTAGGGGTTGACCGACGCCCCGCCGCCGGGGTGCATCTCGAAGTGCGTGTGGGGGGCGGCCCACGAGGCGCCCGTGTTCCCCGTGTAGCCGATGAGCTCGCCTTGGCTCACGTGCCGGGGCCCACCTTCGTAGCTCTGCAGGTGGAAGTAGTAGTAGAGCGTGCCGTTGTCGCCGTAAAGGAACACGCCGTTCCCCGAGGTGGAACCGGAACGCTGCTCCATGTCGCCCGAGACGACCGCGTAGTTCGGTGAGCCGCCCGGCGCCATCATGTCGATGCCCCAGTGGTAGAGCCCGCCGCCGCGCGGCGCGCTCCACGAGTCGATGAACGACGACGCCGGCACCGGGCACGCGATCCCGCCCACCGGCGCTTGGTTGCCCGACGGCCCGCCGCCTCCTCCGGCGTCGGGCGCCGGACTCGCTTGCTGCTCTTGCTGTTCTTCCTGTTGGCGCCGCGCCTCTTCCTGGGCCCGGCGCTCGGCCTCCTCCGCTTCGGCCAACGCGGCCTGGCTCGCCTCGAGCTCGGCGGTGAGGCGCGCCTCCTCGGCCTTCATGTCTTCGAGCGCGGCCTCCTGGGCGTCCTTCTTGACCGCCAGCTCGTCGCGCTGCGCGGTCAGGTCGTCCCGGAGGTCGCCCAGCTCGTCGACGGCGGCGTTGTCGGCGGCGGTGACCCGGTCCAGGAGCGCGGCACGCCGAGCCACGTCGAGCACGTCGCCCTCCCCGAGGTAGCTGCTCAGGCTCACGTCGTGGCCCATGTAGGCGTCGACCGCCCGGCGCTCGGCCGCGACCTGCAACTGGGCGGAGGCGAGCTCGGCATCGCTGATCTCGTCCTCGAGGGCGACGATCTCGTTGTCGAGCGCGGCCCACGCCGACCACGCCTCCTCGTACCTGGCCACGGCCGCGTTGGCCGCCTCCTTGGCCGCCGCCACCCGGCTCTCGAGGTCGTCGATCTCGGTGCCGCCGCCCGCGGGCAGCGCGGGCAGCGCCACTCCGGCCACGAGGGTCAGAGCGAGTACCGCGGGGAAGCGTCGCATTCGCAACATCAGCAACATCGGCGCGCCGCGCCGATGCGCAGGAACGCTACTCGGGTCCGCTCCCCTCCCGCCTTCGCGAATCGTCCGCTTCGCGGTAACTATTCGACCCGATCCCTTTCGAAGTGCGGGCAAGTCGCGAGCTGCACGCGCTCACGCGAATCCCAGAAGTCGCGCTCGTCCGGGGCGGCGATGGGCGGCGGTTTCGGCCGGCGCCTCCGGCGCCGCCCATGCGGCGGCGCATGCTCAGGCCCCCACTCGGCATCGGCAGCGCCGACCAACGCATCCTCGTGGTCGGCCGCCGCGGTGGTCGTGACGACCCGCCGGGAGGTGCGCTCGAGGCGAGCATCGTGGACGTGGGCCCCAAGTGTGATCGCTAGGGTCCCGGAAGTGGCCGACCCCGACCCGCTCCTCTGGCTGACGACCGAGGACGGCCGCTACCGCGCCCCGACCGCCGACGGGTGGAACCTCGCGCTCTACCGGTACCGACCCCACGCGGGGATGCCGGTCCGACTGCCGGTGCTGATCGGCCACGGGCTGTGCGGCAGTCACTGGCTGTTCGACCTCGCACCTGGCGTCTCGCTGGCGCGCACGCTTGCCGATCGCGGCTTCGACGTGTGGCTGGTCGACCTCCGGGGGCGGGGCGACTCGTGGCCGGCGGGCGGGCCCGACGCCGCGCTGCAGTGGGACTTCGACGACTTCGTGTTCACCGACCTGCCCGCTGCGATCACGGCGGTGATCGCCGAGACCGGCGCCGCCGATCTGTGGTGGTTCGGGACCGAGATGAGCGGACTGCTGTTGTACGCGTCGGTTCTCGCCGACACCGCAATCGGCGTGCGCGGGGGCGTGACCTGCGCCTCACCGGCGGTGACGCCGCCCGAGGCGCAGGTCCCGGGCGTGACGACGCCGTTCCCGGAGCCGAACGACGGCCGCTACCCGTTCTCGATGGTGCGCACCGTCGGCCCCCAACTGGCGCGCGAGCAGTCACCGGCCCTCGAGAGCAGCTTCCGGCCCGCCAACACCGACTGGGAGG
>JBOGFL010000624.1:0-2641 GCA_050743285.1 Acidimicrobiia bacterium | reverse complement strand
GTGACCTCCGCCGACGGTCAGGCAACGCTCGAGAAGTACGGCTTCTTGGAGCCGTGACCGGCGGCGAGAGACGTCGCCGGCTGGTCCGGCGCCCGCCTCCCGCGCTGGGGATCGCGCTCGGCACGGTCGGGCTGGCGTTCTTCGTCGTCCCCCTGCTGGGGCTCCTCGAGCGCGCCCCGTGGTCCGACTTCTGGGAGCTCCTGACCGACGAAACGGTTCTCGAGGCGCTCCGACTCTCCCTGATCTGCTCACTGTCGGCGACGGCGCTGTCGATCGTCTTCGGCGTGCCCCTCGCCTGGATCTTGGCCCGGAGCGAGTTCCCGGGCCGGCGCCTGGCCCGCGCGCTCGTGGTGCTGCCGATGGTGCTGCCCCCGGTGGTGGGCGGCGTGGCGCTGCTGTTCGCGCTCGGACGGCGGGGGCTGGTCGGTCAGCACCTCTACGAGTGGTTCGACATCCAGTTGCCGTTCTCGACCTGGGGGGCGATCCTCGCCGAGACGTTCGTGGCCATGCCATTCCTCGTCATCACCGTCGAAGCGGCGCTGCGGGGCGTCGACCGTCGCTACGAGGACGCCGCCGCCACCCTCGGTGCGGGCCGCTGGACCGTGTTCCGCAGGGTCACGCTCCCGCTCATCGCACCATCGCTGATCGCGGGCACCGCGCTCGCGTGGGCGCGCGCACTCGGCGAGTTCGGTGCGACGATCACGTTTGCGGGCAACTTCCCGGGCCGCACCCAGACGATCCCGCTGGCGGTGTTCGTGGCGCTGGAGTCAAATCCCGGTGCCGCGATCGTCATGAGCCTCATTCTCCTGCTCGTTTCGATAGTGGTGCTGGTCGCGTTGCGAGACCAGTGGCTGGCGGGATGAGTCTCGTCGCAGCGATGTCGGTGCAACTCGGGTCACTCGACCTCGAGGTGAGCCTGACGCTCAGTTCGGACGAGACCGTCGTCCTTCTCGGCCCAAATGGTGCAGGCAAGACCACCGCGCTGCGGACGCTGGCCGGGCTGATCGCCCTCGACGCGGGCTGGATCGTGCTCGACGAAGAGACGCTGGACGATCCCGCCGGCGGCGTCTTCGTCGCGGCCGAACGGCGACCCGTTGGTGTCGTGTTCCAGGACTATCTCCTCTTCCCCCACATGAGCGCGCTCGAAAACGTCGCATTTGGGTTGCGGGCGCGGGGCGTTCGCCGTGGCGAGGCCCGGACGCGCGCCGCCCAGTGGCTCGACCGCGTCGGGCTGGCGGATCGGGCCTCGTCACGTCCGTCCTCTCTGTCGGGCGGGCAGGCGCAGCGGGTCGCCCTCGGCCGCGCACTGGCCATCGAACCCCGGATGCTCCTGCTCGACGAACCGCTCGCCGCTCTCGACGCGTCGACACGTGTCGAGTTGCGCCGCGCGCTCCGCCAGGTGCTCAGGAGCTTCGGGGGCGTCCGGCTGATGGTCACCCACGATCCGATCGAGGCCATCGCGCTGGCCGACCGAGTCATCGTGTTGGAAAGCGGGCGAATCAGCCAGGAGGGCACGCCCGCCGAACTACGGGAGCGACCGCGGACGCGTTACGTCGCCGATCTCGTCGGCGTGAACCTACTCGCCGGCTACGCCTCCGGGCGACAGGTGACGATCTCCGACGGCGGGGGCGAGCTCACGATTGCCGAGCCGGCCGACGGCGACGTCCTCGTCGTCATCGCGCCGCACGCGGTCGCGCTGTTCCACGACGCTCCGAGCGGAAGCCCTCGAAACGCGTGGGAGGGCACGGTCGCACACGTCGACCCCGAAGGCGACCGGGTCCGAGTCGGGGTCGCGGGCCCGGTCCCGATCACCGCCGAGGTCACCCGGGCCGCGGTCGCCGAACTGACGCTGACCGAGGGAAGCTCGGTCTGGGTCTCGGTCAAGGCCACCGAGATCACCGTCCAGCCCGCCTGAGGCGCCCCCTCCTTCGTGCGCGGCACCCCTATAGGTGTCAAAACGCACAAACAGGACCGCGAACCGGCCGAAATGACGAGATGGCCGCTAGGCTTCGCCGATCACGGCGGAGCCAGGGCTCCGCCCCTTCGCGTGCTCGGACGGCTCGGAATGACGGACACCCCCCGGAGACCAGCCGGCCGCCGTTGGGTTGCAGCTGCACTCAGCGCCTTGGCGGCGGCCGTCCTTGCCGGGGCCGTGCCCGCCGGGGCCGCGCCCGCCGGGGCCGGGGCCGATCCGGTGGAGGACGCCCGGGGCCGGATCGCCGACCTCCGCTCCGAGATCGACGCCGCCAGCGGCCGCTACTTCGACGCCCTCGCTACCTACGAGCGGTTCCGTGTCGATATCGACGAGCTCGAGCACGACATCGAGGAGGCTGAAGATCAGGCCGCCAAGCTCGACGAGGTCGTCGAGAAGCGCGCGGTCGAGGCCTATACCGGCGATGGCACCAAGCTTGCCTTCGTCGTTGACACCACGAGCCCGCTCGAGTCCCGCCGAGCGGCCTACCTGCTCGAACGGGCCAACGCCCAGGACAACGCCGCGATCGACGAGTTGGTGGCGCTGAACGGGCAACGCGCAGCGCAGAGCGACGAGTTGGCCGCGCAAAAGGAAGCACAGGCAGCCGCGCTCGATTCGCTCCAGGAGGAGCAGCGTGCGCTCGATGCGCAGCTCGCGCAGGCGGTCAGC
>JBOGFL010000623.1:0-9229 GCA_050743285.1 Acidimicrobiia bacterium | reverse complement strand
GGTGAGTTGACCCTTCGAGAGGACTACTTCCGTGGCCACGGACGACCGCAGGTCCTGGACCACGATCCGGTGGGTCGAGCCGGATGTCGATGGCGATGGCGACTCCCGGATGGAGGCCAGGAGATCGGGAGTCGGCCGAGCGCCGTTCCGTCGTGGGAGCGGCGGGAGACGTCGTGCCGCGGATGATGCGCGACGCTCTGCCTCGCTAATCGGCGCTGCTGAGCGAAGGAGCTCGAAGGTGCAGCGGACCCGTGAATTCAGAGCTCGGGCGATCGGCTCCAAGTCCCGTTCAAGGAGTTCCGTGAGGCTCGCGATTGGGTTGATTCCCTGCTTCGAGTGGGTGATACCGAAGAGCTCATCCAGCTCCGGGTCGAAACGAACCTCGCATCGCCACCAGTCGTCGTAGTTCTCACGACGCTTCGCGCCCATGAAGAACCAACCACGATCGAGCTCGCGTCCGGCCCTGACCACGCTGACGCAGGGCGTCCCGGTGACGCCGAGCCGGCGCTTCTCCTCGGACGGCAGATCGTGCCATTGGGCGACGGGCAGTTCACTGAAGCGCACCTCGACGCTGCCGTCGGAGGTGTGGCCCGGCAGCCGGTACCGCAACGTCGTGCCAAACGGTCGGCCTCCGTGTACTGCCGACTCGGACATGAGCATGAGTGGATCGGCGGGTTGCACGAGTTCCCCGTTGACACGGATGCAGACGCCGCCCACGAGTAGCCAGCGGTACATGCGCCCAAGATCTCGGGCGAGATGTGCTGCGACAGTCGACGGTCGCTTGTACTCGAGGCGATCACACCGCTTCAACGTGACGACGGTTCCCGACCGGTGAGGCGGAGTGAAGACGGGGCGAGCAACGTGCTGCACCGGGGCGAGCGTCTTGCGGCGTGAGTTGACGAAGTCGTCAAGGTCAAGCGCAGCGAACGCGGTGTGGGCGCCCTGCCAGGTGTGCACCTCGATTCGGCGGGCGCGGCTGAGACCGCCGTTCGGCAATCCCATCCCGTA
Source organism: Acidimicrobiia bacterium (assembly GCA_050743285.1). Taxonomy (GTDB): domain Bacteria; phylum Actinomycetota; class Acidimicrobiia; order IMCC26256; family JACDBD01; genus JBOGFL01. The sequence goes on along the minus strand of JBOGFL010000623.1, from coordinate 8,221 downwards.
TCGACCAAGCGATCGCCGGTCATCGAATCGGCTGGAGCCGCCGAAGGACAACGCTTCGCTCAGAGTGAGGTCGGTCATTCCGGTGCCGTCGTCAACCACACGAATCTCGATCGGCCAGATCGCGTGCTCGCCGTGCAGCACGTCGATTTCGACGGACGTGGCACAGGCCTGAATCGCGTTGTCCACCAACTCGGCAACGGCGGCTGACGTGCTCCGGTACCCCGTGTCGCGAGTTGCGCGGAGAAAGTGCGCCGGATCGACTAGCGGTCGTCGATGCTGCGCGACTTCAGGCGCCTTGGATCGAGAGCGCCGACCTGGGGCGGACGAGCTGGCCGGTTGTGTTCGGTTAGAGCGCGCCACAAGCGGTTCTCCGTGATGGACGGAAGCGAGGCGACACAGGCGGGGAACACGTGTTAGATATATGTTTCTACCACACGCGGAGGACTGCGTGATCGATCCGGAGTCACTTGCCGATGACGCCCCGCTAGCCGATTGACCCGAACGCGGGGTCGGGATTGTATTGTCGGATCCCATGATTGATCGCGTCGATCACCTCGTCGACTGCGTCGAGGCAACTGGCGAACGTACGAGCCGCAAGGAGGTAATCGCGTCGCTCATCCTCGATGCGCCACCAGACGGCGCTGAGCTCGCATCTCGGGTCCGCCGACTTCGACTAGCCACCGTCGGCGATGTTGTCGCCCTAGCAAGCCGACACCGAACCTCCTCTTCGAGCGTTGCGCGGCATCCTGGCCCGCGCCGACGCCGTTCAACGGACACCAGTCCTCAGGACGCCTGACCCGACTCCCAGACTTTACGGGACGGGCGTGACGGGGGCTGATAAGCGAGAGCAACGGCGCGGTTGAGCCTCCCCCGTTCTTCCGGACGGGTTTGGTGTGGTTGAGCCTCCCCCGGTCTGCGACCGGCGGCTGGAGGTACCTGGTCGACGAGACGGAACGTCGCGTCATCGCCGGTGAGGACGCCCGTGATGTGGTCGACGGGATCGAGGCGCTTCACGGCTCGCCGCGAGGGCGGGCGCAGCTGCGCTCACGGCTCGGCATCGAAGCGGGTGCGCTGCTCGGCATGGCAGTCGCCGTGCTCGCCGAGCTCAGCAAAGCCGGCGATGGCAACTTCGCGGACGTCGCGGGGATCCTCGAAACCGGCGAGATCTCCGACGCGAGTCTCCGCGTCGAGCTGCTTTAGGCGTTCGGGCTGCTCGCCCCGTGTGGGTCCAGAACCAACGAGTTCCAGCGGGCGCTACGCGACCACTCGGTGGCGGCGATCGAGTAGGAAAGGCTCGACATGAGCGGCGCGGTTGCTATCTCGGTCGCGTCACCCGGCGATCTGAGGGTCCGCTTGGCGGCGGACAGGCGCGGCGAGGTCGGCGGCGAGCGCAGACCAAGCGACGCCATCTGCCGCTACGGGCGGCCGAGGTCCCAATGCAACTTCTAAGGGGGGCGCGTTCGGATCGCTGCTGGCCGGCTCGCCCGCGGCGAGGCCGCGATGGTGGCGGAACGTCTCGAGCTTCGTCACGCGATCGTCCCATTCCGCAGGCTCTTTGCCGGCGGGACGCTCGCAGAGGAGCTCGCTGATGTACGCGGGAGGCGCGAGCCGATGGCGCTGGACGGCCTGGGCGATCTGGGTGCTGAGTGCCGTTTCAAGCTGCGCGAGACGGGCCTCCGCGGGGTCGGGTCGGTCTTCGTAGATGCCGACATGCTCTCGCGCGCGTTCTCGTTCGCGACTTCGTTCGATCAATGCCGCGTTGACTTCTGCGAGCTCCCGGCTGGCGGCCGTGTACTCCTTGCGGTGGTGGGAGTGTCCGCTCAGGCGCTCGACTCGCCCGCGGGCCGCATCAACCGCTGCCTGAGCGCGGGCGAGGGCCGCGTCGGCACCAGCGAGACAATCGCGAGCAAAGCGGAGAGATGTCGGCGAGCTTCGCTCCGCGGTCGTGAGCGCTAATCGGAGGTCGTAGCGCTCGGCCGCGAGTTCGGCCGTGGGTCGGATGGCGAGGCTGGCGACCTCGGCGTCGATTGTGGCGCGGGCCACACGATCTGCGTCCGGCAGGCCGAAGTGGCGAGCGCACTGATGTGCTGGCTCATCGAGACCACCCAGTGCCGAAACGACGGCGTTCATGGCTACTGCTCGGTCCCAGTCGGCTCTCTCGGGGCCGGCGGAAGGGCGTGCTCCGAGGCGGGCTAGGAGGTTGGGCGGTGGGTCGAGGCAGGCGGCTTCGCCGAGGGCGGTAGCGCTGCCGGCGATGGCACGCCGGAGCGTCGTCTCGTCGGCGTCTGGGGCGGGCTCAAGGTCGAGGAGGCCGCGCAGATCGTAGCGGCTTTGGAGATCGGCGACTGCGGCGGCGTTCTCGTCGGTCGCCAGGGCCATGTGCTCGTGCGCCGCCGTGCCGAGCCGATTGACGACGCTTTCGAGCGTGCTTTTTTGTTCGGTCAGCCGGGGCAGGTGCTCGTCTTCAGACAGCTCGGCGTCGTCGAGGTCGCGGCGGCGCACCAGGTATATCCGCACGTCGCGCCGTCCTCTCGACAGGCCGACGTAGACGCCGGGCTGTGTTGAGGTGTCGGTGGCGAGGGTGCGGGCGGCGTCGTAGGTGTCTCCCTGGGCGGCGTGGGAGGTCAGCGCGTACGCGTGCGTGAGTCCACCCACGACGCCCGGGCGGACTCGACGGGTCAGGAAGCTCGCGGGCACTTTGATCGGCCCGCGGCGCTCGAAGTTGACGAGTAGCGAGCCCGCCTGGCGGCCCTTGGGTGGGCGGACTTCCACAATTCGGCCGCGGGTGCCGTTGCGGACACCGCGAGCTGATCCGGGCGCCTTGAGGTCCCGGGCAGGTGTTCGGCAGATGACTTCGTCTCCGGCCTGGAACTGCTGGCCTGCGACATCGAGCGTGGGCCCGTGGAGGGTTCCGTCGGCTAGGAGCAGGGCGCGGGCTCTGCGGTTCAGCTCGCGGCGTTCGCGGTGGTGCTCGGCGATCATGCTGGCCGGCGCGGCTAAGGGGTCATCGGCGGCGAGGAGGCGGTCGGTGAACCAGTCGGCCGCGAGCTTGTCGAGGAGCTCGTCCGCGGTATCGGCCTCGACGACCCGTTCGTCGGCGGCGAGGCGTGCGAGCGCGGCGGCAACGTGTCCTTCGCGGTAGTCGCGCAGCGCCAGGCGCACCTCGCCGAGATCGGGGGCGGCTTGGCGACGTAGCTCCCAGAGTTGTGGGGTGCGGTCGCGGTACCGGTCGACGAGCGCGCGGAAGGCGCCGCCGGCGGTGACGGCGCTGTGTTGGGCGGGGTCACCGACGAGGCGTACGGCGGTGCCGCTGGCCTGGGCGTGCCGTACCAGGCGGGCGAGGTTACGGGTGCCGATGGTCGAGGCTTCGTCGACCAGGAGCACGGTGCGGGGACCGAAGCCAGCGTCCTGGGGTGCGCGCGCGTGGTCGAGGTAGGTGAGCCAGTACTCGAGTGTCTCGGCTTGAAGACCGGCGCCCCGACCGAGGACCTCGGCGGCGGTGCCTTGCTCGGCGGCACCGAGGACGGTGTATCCGGAGCGTTCCCAGGCGTCGCGAGCGGCTTCAAGGGCGAAGGTTTTGCCCGACCCAGCGGCGCCGAGGACGCACTGGAACTGGTAACCGGAAGTGCAGATCGCTCGCACCATCGCGGCCTGGTCCTCCCCCAGGCTGGGGCGGGCGGCGAGGGCGGCGTCAACGTGCTCGGACGGGACGACGGCACGGCGGCGGTGGAGCCCGGCGGCGAAGCCGGTAAGGACGGCTTCCTCGGCGCGCAAGATCGCCGGCGTGGTGAACGGTTGCGGCAGGCACGCCTGCACGTTGGCGACGTGGCCGTGGCCGGTCGGCGGCGGCTGCTCCAACCGCACGGTCCGCGGGGAGGCGAGGAAGCGGTCGGCGGCGTCGAGGACCGCGTCGGCGGCGAGGCGGTCGCCGCTCCATTCGGCGACGGCCTCGATGACGTCGCGGCGATCGAAGATCGCGTGCTGCTCGGTGACTCCGTCCGGGCCGGCGAGGTTGCTGGCGAGCTGGGCTCGGCACATCGGGGTGAGCGGCACAGGTCCGTCCGCTTGGATGCCAACGCACGCGGCCCGGGCGGACGCATCGAAGCCGGCGACCGCTAGGTGATGGCGCCAGTCGCCGCGCAGGGCGGCCGGGTCGACGGTGTCAGCTTTGGCGGAGCGGGTGCGGTAGGCGGCGACTTGGCGGCCGGCTGCGGAGTAGACGCCGGCTCGGGCTGCGGCGGCGTCGATCTCGTGCTTGCGGGTGCTGACGGCGGCGATGGCCTCGGGTGGTACGCCCTCGATGTCGGCGAGGCCGTGGACGACCTCGCGCCATCGCACACCGAGCCGGCTGGTGAGTTGGTGGCGGAGCTCCGCACCGGCGAGGTGGCCGGCCGTCTTGGCGTGCAGGTACAGGTCCCGGCCATCGAGGGCACGCATCCTGCCGTCGGCGGTCTCCACCATGTTGGCGATGACGACGTGGACGTGGAGCTGGGGATCGAGGTTGCGCGACGTCGCGTGACGGAAGGCAGCGGCGGTGAGCCCGCGTGTGTCGGCTTCACGGGGTCGGGTGCGCGCGATCGAGTCGAGGTAGGAGACGCCTTTCTCCACCGCGGCGTCGACGGCGGCTTCGATCTCGGCACGTTCCGCCGGAGTGCCGGTCGCCCAGAGGATGCTGACCGACTTCGGCGCCGAGAACTGGAGGTCGTAGCCGATGACCGCCCGCGGGCTGCGACGGTGCCGGGCGAACCGGTCGATCTCGGCCGCCGGGACCCGCCACTCACCGGTTCCGGGATCGTGTCGCCCCAGCAGGAAGGCTCTCGGCGCATTGCTCAGCGCGGTGCCGGTGAGGAACTCGCCGGCGCGCCGAGCGAGAGCGTCATGGCCGCGCCGCAGCAGCCGGCGCACATAACTGGCGTCGACGCCGAGTGTCTCGGCCGCCTCGGCAACGCTCAGCCACGCGCCGGCATCCGGAGTCGATACCTCGGCGCGGTGCTTGCGGGCGGCGGACCCCTGGGCTGAGAGGAGCTGCGCGCCGAGGTGGGGATGGCGGCCGAGCAGCACCGCTTCGAACGCGGCCGGCTCGACGATCTCGCCCGGCTTGAGACCAAGGGTCGGGGCGCCGCGCCCGATCCAGCGTCCCGGTCCTTCGAGCGAGTCGGCGTAGTAGGCGCGGGCGCCGGCCGCGTCGGCGTTGGCGTTCTCGATGCCGGGACGAGACGCGGTGGCCTTGCCGAGGTGGTAGTCGACGACCTTCCGCGCGGCCTCGCCGGGCTTGCCGGTGATGGTTCCGAGCGGCGTGACTTTAACGAGCACGACTGGCCGGCTACGTGCGTTGTCCGCCGTTGCCTCGGGGCTGGTCCAGGAAGTCGACGGTGCGGGCGGTGACGAAGACGCGCTCGTGGCGGCACTCCCCTGCCCCGCTGCCCGACCAGGCGGCACGGTTGAGCCTCCCGGTGATGGCGACCCGCCGTGACTTGGCGAGGTAGCGCTCGACGGCGCGCGCGAGGTGTCCCCAGCATTCGACCTCGACGTGGGTGGGCTTGCGGTTGGCGTCGTCGACGGCGAGGCGGAACCGCACGACCTGCCGGCCCGACAGATCGCGCGCGGTGGGGTCGCTCATCAGGGCTCCGGTGATGCAGACGCTGTTCATGGCTGCTCCTCCTCGCCGCTGCGGCGTGCTTCCTGGGCGCGTTCGAGGAGTTGCATGACGGCGTCGAGCTTGCGGGCGGCGCGCTCGTAGAACGATTCGAGCAGCTCGTCGCCGCGGCGAACGGGCGCGAGCTCGACGCGCCTCGATCTCGTCGTGCTGAGCGAGCACCTCATCGATGACGGCGTGACGAAGCTGGCCATTCGAGCTTGCTACTGGTACGTCTGTTCGTGAGTTCATGCGAGTCCAATCCCGAGCGAGCGCTCGTTGGCGATGGCGGTCGAAGTCGGCAACCGCGCCGCGATCGGGACGGCGTCACGAATGGCGTTTGCGAAGGCATCGGGGAAGCGGCTGCCGGCCTCTTGAGCCCAGCTGTTGAGGTCGCCGACAGGCGGCGCGAGTCGGGTTGCCCTGCCGGGTGCCTGGCGCGCGACGAGGTCGGTGAGGCTCTGGGCTCCGACCCGGCCGCGTTCGTCGGCGTCGAAGGTGATCACCAGGTGCCGGCGCCCGGCGAGCGAGAGCAGACGGCCGACGGTGCGCTCGTCGGGTACGCCCGCTCCCAACACGGCGACGGCCGGGACACCGGCCCCGACGGCGGTGAGCGCGTCGGGGATCCCTTCGGCGACAACGAGAACTCCACGGACGTGCGTCGGCGGGTGGTGCGGACGTTGCGCGACGCCGACGCGCGGATTCTGAGCGAGGGCGGCGCTGGGGTTGTCGTACTTCCGCCCTACGCGGTCGGGAGCGAGGTAGCGGGCCTGGAGGTACGCGAGACCGCCGCGCTTGTCGAAGACGGGGAACACGACCGCGGGCCCGGCGTGGGGAAGTCCTCGGGCACGAGGGATGACATGCGGCCCCGGGTCGGCGCCGACCCGATTGGCGCGCAGCACCGACTCGGGGAGGCGCCTGTCCGCAAGCAACGTTCGGATGGACGCCGCGTGGTGCCAGAGGTGGTGTTCGCAGGTCGCGACGTAGCGTCGAGCTGGGGCGACGGTGGACGTGGCGGTGCCGGCGCCGGACGCGGCGGGCGTGGCGCCTGGGGAGTGGTAGCGGCGGGGTCGATGCCAGCGTCACGAGCGAGCATCTCGAGTGCCTCGCGCACGCCGACACCGCGGGTGAGCATGACGAGGTCGATGGCGGTGCCGCCGGCGCCGCAGGCGTGGCAGTGCCAGCGTTGCTCGCCGCGCGATGACGTGAACACGGTGACCGGTGGGGTCTTCCCGGTCTGGGTGCCGTGACCGGGGGCTGGGCAACGCCACGTGCTGGAGCGGCCGCGGCCTCGGCGGGGGCCGAGGAGCTCGTCGGCGAGCCGGGCGAGATCGGTGGTGTCGAGGATGCGGTCGCGATCCAGGGCCATCAGGCGGCCTCCTCTCCTGCCTCGGCTGCCCTCTCCTCCCTTATTGGTTCTTCTGGCGTTGTGGTCGCCGGGCCCGCCGTGCTGGCGGTGCCGAGCATGGGGGCGTCGGTGTCGCAGAAGTGGGCTTCGGCGGGGCCGATGACGTGGTGGACGACCGCGGTGCGGCCGGCGACTTTCCACAGGGCGCGGCCTTTGGTGAGGCGGGTGAGCAGGTCGGTCTCGGTGCGGGTCAGGCCCAGGAGTTCGCGGGCGTCGGCGACCTGGTCGGTGGACTGGCGAAAGCCGATGCGGGTCTGGGTGTCGGCGAGGAGTCCCATGGCGACCTTGGCGGTGGTGGTGCCGTCGTCGGCTTGGGCGCGCAGGTCCGAGAGGCGGTGGACGACGGCGACGTTGGCGACGCCGTAGGCGCGGCACAGCTTCCAGGAGGCTTGGAGGTAGCGGGCGGGGCGGGGCAGGCCGAACAGCGCCCACGCCTCGTCGAGAACCTGAAGGCGGTGAGGCCCGGGGCGCGCCAGGACCGTTTGCAGCCACGCGGTCGCGGCCAAGAGGACAAGGCCGAGGGCCTCGCGATCGTGAAAGACGGCGGAGAGATCGAGCACGAGGCCGCGGCCGTGCTCCCAGTCGACGCGGGCGGTGGTGGGGCCGTCGAACATGCCCCGCAGCGAGCGGTCGAGGAGCTTCTCGAGCCCGTAGACCGTGGCCGAGATCCGCTGCGCCAGCTCCGCGGAAGTGAAGCGCGCGCGGTCACACATCTCTGGTGTCGGGTTGGTGAGCACGCGGGCGACGTCGATCAGGGTCGGGGCCGCGCCGCGGGTGGTGTTGACGAGGTGGGTAATGGCCCAGCCGAGCGCGGCGTCTTCGAGGGGGTCGAGGTCGCGGTGTAAGACCGAGGCCACCAGCGCGGCGACCATCTCGCTGTGGCGGCGGGCCAGCTCCTCGGGTCCGCCGGCGCCGGTGTCGGGTCCGGCGTCGAGGGGGTTGACGCGGGTGGTCCCGCCGGGGTGGAGCTTGAGGACCGGGAGCCCGAGCGCGTCGGCGAGGGGGTGGTATTCGCCTTTGGGGTCCACGATCGCGGCCCAGCGGCCGAACATGCCGACGGAGCGGTAGAGGAACGTCTTGACCGCCGAGGACTTGCCCATGCCGGGTTCGCCGAAGACGAGGATGTTGGGGTTGGTGACGGTCCCGTCCGCGTAGGCGGTGAAGGGGTCGTAGGCGAA
>JBOGFL010000622.1:0-2664 GCA_050743285.1 Acidimicrobiia bacterium | reverse complement strand
CGGTCGACGAACGGGCTGGCGTCGATGTCGCCGTCGCTCGCGCAACGCAGTGGAACTGCAGAGTCGTCGACGAAGGGGCCACCCGGCGTGCCCGAGACGCCTCGTGAGACGCATTGCCGATCGGTCGAGGCCTCACGCACCGTGTAGTAGAGGACGAACGTCGAGCCGCGAGCCAGCACGGTCGGCGCCCAGGTCAGGTTCGCTTCGGCCCAGTCCGGCAGCACGCTGAGCCCGTTGCCCACGACCTGCCACTCACGGAGGTCGGCCGACCGGATGACCTGCACGTCGCCCCCCCCCGAGTTGGTGGCGTAGCCGTAGTAGCCCTCGCTGGTCGGGAGCACGAACGGGTCCGCGAAGTCGAGCGCGTACACCGGTCCGGTCCCGCCGATCGACACCAGCGCCCGGTTGCAGTTCCCCGCCACGTTCCGGAGCGCATCGATCGCGGCGGCGTCGTTCCCCGCACGCTGCAACTGCACCGACGTCGTCACGCCGTCGAGGCACGAAGTGAGCGCGTCGACCTGGATTCCCTGCGCGGCCAGCGTCTCCTGCGCGCGGGCCAGGTTTCCCTGGATGCGGCCGAGGTCGAGTTGGGCGAGTCCGGAGGCCTGTTCGGACCGGGAGACCTGCTCGGTGAGGATCTGGAGGTCGGTGACTGCCCGCTCCAGTCGCTGGCGCTTCACGGTCACGTCGGCCTCGGTCAGGTTCAGCTCGTCGACGGTGTCGCGGCGTTCGAGTCGGAGCCGGACGTTGACGCCGATGAGCAGTCCGGAGACCAGAACGACGACAACGCCGATCGCGCCCGCGGCAATGCGCCGCTGGCGTCGGCGTCGCAGCTGCCGGGCCCGGACCCGGGGTCCCTCCAACTCGCGTCGCGGTGCCGACGGGGCCAGCGTGGGCCCGCTCACGGTGCCTGTCCCCGGGCGCGCGCACACGTGGGCTCGATCGAAAGGACCGCGAGCAGCGTGGTGTGCTCGTCGCCCACCGAGGCGGCGTTGAGCGCGGACGCGACGCCGGTCAGGCACTCGGTGAGGACGGGGATGCGGGTGTAGCGAGACGCCGACTTGCGCCGGGTGTTGCCCAGATTCCCTCGGTTGGCCAGGATCTCGCGCTCGACTCTGCGCAACTGGATCCGAAGCAGGTCGCGGGCGAACGTCTGGTCATCGAGGTCCCTGTGGGTGACAGCGAGCTGGCGCCGAAGTCCCCGGCGGTCGGCTTGGGCCTCGGCCAGGTCGGCGCGCGAGTCCTCGAGGTTTTCGCGCGCCGCGAACGCAGCCAACGCGCCACCGACGACGACCGCGACGATGACGCCCACGACCAGGGCGACGCGCGCTGGGTGTGAGCGCAGAAAGGGGATTGCCACCGCCAATCGACGCTACCGGCCGCAGGTGACGATTTGGCGTCAATGGGGCCGCGAGATGTTGCGTCCGTGCCGGTAAACTGGCCAGTTCCTGGAAACTGACGTGTCCCTCGATCCGGAGCTCGCTGCCGAGCAGCGCCACGTCGACGCCGCCTACGCGCGTCTCGACGTCATGCGCCACGCGGCCGAGCGGGTGTCGGCCGGCTATTCCGAGGTCGGGCCGGGTGGGACGCACGCGGCGCGCCTCGAACGCGAGGTGGCCGAGGCGACAACCCGCCGTCGGCTGGCTGCCCTCGACATCCGGGACCAGCCGCTGTGCTTCGGTCGCATCGACTTGGAGCCGGACCGCGACGGGAATTCGGGCTCCCGCTATTACATCGGCCGGCTGAGTGTCACCGACGCTGATCAGACGCCGCTCGTCGTCGACTGGCGCGCGCCCGTTGCCGAACCGTTTTACCGTGCCACGGCAGTCGCGCCAATGGGGCTTGTCCGTCGCCGGCATTTCCAGACCACCGGTCGCCGGCTGCTCGCACTTGATGACGAGGTCTTCGACGGCGACGCCAGCCGCGTCGCCGGGCTGACGATCAGCGGCGAGGGCGCGCTGCTCGCGGCAATCGAGCGTCCGCGCACCGGTCGCATGACCGACATCGTCGCTACGATCCAGACCGAGCAGGACGAAGCGATCCGGGCGCCGTTGCCCGGTGTCCTGTGTGTCTCCGGAGGCGCGGGGACCGGTAAGACGGCCGTCGCGCTACACCGAGCGGCGTATCTCCTCTATACGCACCGTCGGCAGCTCGCGTCGCGGGGCATGCTGCTCGTCGGGCCGAGCTCGATCTTCCTGCACTACATCGACGAGGTATTGCCGTCACTCGGCGAGGACGAGGTCCAGCTCACGACGATCGCCGCGCTCAAGCCCACGGTTCGTGTCCGCGGCGTCGAGGCGCCGGCGGTCGCGGTTGTCAAGGGCGACGCCCGGATGGCGACAGTCGTAAGGCGAGCGCTCGGCGATCGGGAGCGAGGATTGCCACGCGACCTGGCGTTCTCACTCGACGGCCACCGCATCGCGCTCACGCGAGCCGAGTCCGACGACCTGATCCGGCGGACGCGGCGCGGCCCGGGCACCCATAACGCCCGGCGGCCGCTCGTCACCCGGCTCGTTGTCGACCACCTGCGTCGGCGCTACCGGCGAGCGCTGGTCGACGCGTTCCATCGCGGCTCGGCCGGAGGCGAGGATGCCGCAGCCGCCGGCGCGCTGGCACGGGGTGATCAGCCGCCCGAAGGGTGGGACGAAGATCTCAGTGCCCGGC
>JBOGFL010000621.1:0-2604 GCA_050743285.1 Acidimicrobiia bacterium | reverse complement strand
TCTAACTGGCGAGCTCCGGGTAGGGCGTGAACTTGCTGCAGAGACTGCCGACCGCGTCGCGCACCTCGACCGCGACGTCTTCGTCGGCGACCGCACGGAGCACCGTCGCCATGAGCATCGCGATCTCGGCCATCTCGGGCTCCCCCATGCCCGCGGTCGTGCAGGCGGCAGTTCCAAGTCGGAGGCCACTCGTGACGAATGGCTTCTCGGGGTCCCCCGGGATCGTGTTCTTGTTGGTGGTGATGCCGGCCCGGTCGAGTGCCTCCTGGGCCTGCTTGCCGGTCACGCCGAACGGCCGGAGATCGACGAGCATGAGGTGGTTGTCGGTCCCGCCCGAGACGATCCGGAAGCCCTCGCCGCGCAGCGCGTCGGCGAGGGCGGCGGCGTTCCGAACGACGCCGGCCGCGTAGTCGCGGAACGCAGGTTGGGACGCCTCCTGGAAAGCCACCGCCTTGGCTGCGATCACGTGCTCGAGGGGGCCACCCTGGAGCTCGGGGAAGACGGCTTTGTCGATCGCGGCCGCGTATTCGTCACGGCTGACAATGGCACCGCCTCGCGGCCCACGCAGCGTCTTGTGCGTGGTGAATGTCACGACGTCGGCGTGCGGCACCGGAGAGGGATGCGCGCCGCCAGCAATCAGGCCGATGATGTGGGCGGCGTCGACGAGCAGCTTGGCGCCGACGTCGTCGGCAATCGCACGAAAGGCGGCGAAGTCGATCGTCCGCGGGTAGGCGGTGTACCCGGCGACGATCAGCACCGGCTTGGCGTCTTGCGCGATCGCAGCGATGGCGTCGTAGTCGAGACGCTCGGTATCGGGATCGAGGCCGTACCGCACGAAGTTGTAGAGCTTGCCGCTGAAGTTGACCGGTGCACCGTGCGTGAGATGTCCGCCGTTGTCGAGCGGCATTGCCATGACCGTGGCGCCGGGTTCGAGCAGCGCGAAGTACGCCGCCATGTTGGCGTTGGCGCCCGAGTGCGGTTGCACATTGGCGTGGTCGGCACCGAAGAGCTCGCAACACCGATGACGGGCGAGGTCTTCGGCTTCGTCGATGACGAAGTTGCCGCCGTAGTAGCGCTTGCCGGGATAGCCCTCGGAATACTTGTTGGTGAGGACGGAGCCGGTCGCGGCGAGGACCGCAGGCGAGGTGAAGTTCTCGGACGCGATCAGCTGGACCGTCGTGTTCTGGCGCTCGGTCTCCCGCTCGACGATGCCGGCAATCTCGGGATCGGTGTCCTTCAGCGTCTCCAGGGAGCCCATCCCCGAGAGGCTAGCGGCGGTTTAGGGGAGATCCGGGGCCTCCTGCCGGGCCCGGCGGTCGGCCAGCCACGCCCCGCCCGGACCGCAGTCGTGCCGGGCACCGCACCAGTCACACGATGGGTTCGGGGTGAGCTGGGGCTCGCGTCCGGTGTGGATCTCCTGGATCAGGCGGACCGCATCGACAGTGCGCCGGCAGGCAACTTCGAGGGTCTCGGCGGACACGTCCTCCGCCCGGAAAGTCCCGGACTCCAGGTAGTACGACGCGACCCGGAACGGCGGGACGCCGCGGGCCAGCGTCTCGACCAGCGCGTAGAAGCGCACGTCGTGAATGTGGTTCGGGTACTCGCGTCCGGTCTTCAGATCGACGACGAGCACGCGCGCCTCGTTGCCCTCGGGCCGGCCGAGCGCGAGATCGACACGGCCACGGAGCTCGATCATGCCGTCGCGGAGCGGATAGCTGGTCGTCGACTCGACGCGCGGTGTCCAACGTCGCGAGATCGGCGGCCAGTCGATGGCGAACTTTGTGACCGCGTCGCCCGCCTCACCCAGTACGAGATCGCGGTCGGCGTCGCACGCGGCCCGCAGAAAGTCACCCGGCCCTCCCGGCTCGTCGTCGGCGGTGGACGCGAAGTGGTCCATGACGGCTTCGGTGAGCCCGAGCGGGTCGTCGCGCTGCCCGCTGATGACGAGGCGCTCGATCGCCCGGTGCGCGACCTTTCCGCGCACGTTCTGGACGCTCCAGGCAAACGGTTCGTACAGCTGCGAGCGGTAGCGGCCCTCGCAGTCGAGCACCGCCTGGATCGCGTGCTTGCTCACCACCAGCTTCTCGCCCAGGTCGAGTGCTGCGAGGTCGGCGTCCAAGCGGGCGCGGAGTTCCTGAGCGAGGGCAGGCGCAAAGCGAGGCCGGTCCTGGCCCAAGCCGAGCAGGCTGTCCCGGATTTCCGCCTGCCTCGGCGTCAGGTCCACCTGCCGACGGTACCGTCGGCGTGGCCTTCGTCAGTCGGACCCGGGGCGAAGGTCGACGCGTAGCGTGAGCACGCCGTCCTCGAACGACCAGGTGGCGTCGCCGACGATGGCGAAGTCCTGGAAGTCGTGCTCGGCCTGCTCGACGAACCGCTGCCGCTCGGTGCCCGCCACCGGAGGCAGCGGCCGGTCCCTCACTGCGGCGGCCCGCTCGCGGAAGCGGGCGAGCATCGCGTCGATGTCGAGCTGCTGGTCCGGCACGGTTCCTCCTGTCGCCGCTGCGCGCACCCTATCCAGGAGACCGAGCTACGAGCACTCGCTCCCGCCCGGTGAGGTCGCGCCGGACCTCCACGTCGGCGAACCGCGCGCGCTCGGCGAGGCCG
>JBOGFL010000620.1:0-1704 GCA_050743285.1 Acidimicrobiia bacterium | reverse complement strand
GGATCAGGCGCCGCGCCCGTTGGGCGGGGTCGGCGAGCAGCTCGGCGAGGAGCGGCGTGTCGATGGGTCCCGGACACAGCGCGTTGGCCCGGACCCCGCGGCGCGCGTACTCGACCGCGATCTCCCGCGTCATCGAGAGCACGCCGCCCTTGCTGGCGGTGTAGGCGATCTGGGCGGTGGCCGCGCCCATCAACGCCACGAACGACGCCACGTTGATGATCGAGCCACCGCCCGCGGCCAGCAGAGCCGGAACGCCGTGCTTGCAACCCAGCCAGACGCCCTTCAGGTTCACGTCGAGCACGTGCTGCCACGTCGCTTCCGAAGTCTCGACGACGCCGACATCGTCGGGGGGGAACACCCCGGCGTTGTTGTAGAGCACGTGCAGCGCGCCGTAGGTGTCGGTGGCGAAGCCGACCATCGCCTGCACCGAGCGCTCGTCGGAGACGTCGACCGCGACGAACGCGGCGTCACCGCCCGCGCCCGTAACCGCTTCGACGGTCGCCTGCCCCGCGGCCTCGACCATGTCGGCGGCCACGACTCGCGCGCCCTCGCTCGCGAACAGCACCGACGCCGCCCGTCCCATCCCGCCGGCGGCGCCCGTCACCAGCGCGACCTTGCCGTCGAGCCGCCCCACGTCAGGCGGGGACGGCGGTGGAGAGGAAGTTGCGCAAGAGGTCGTGACCGGCGTCGGTGAGGATCGACTCGGGGTGGAACTGCACGCCTTCGACGGGGAGCTCGCGATGGCGTAGCGCCATGACGATCCCGTCCTCGGCTTCGGCGGTCACCTCGAGACATGCGGGCATCGAGTCCCGCTCGACGACCAACGAGTGGTAGCGGGTCGCGGTGAACGGGTCGGGCAGGCCCGCGAGCACACCGCCGCCGGCGTGACGGATCTCCGACGTCTTGCCGTGCATCACCTGCGGCGCCCGGATCACCTGGCCGCCGTAGAGCTGGCCGATGCACTGGTGCCCGAGGCACACGCCGATGACGGGCACGCCCCGCCCGCCGAAATCGCGAATCGCGTCGTTCGAGATCCCGGCGTCCTCGGGTCGGCCCGGGCCGGGCGACACGAGGAGCGCGTCGGCTTCGAGGTCGCGAAGGTCGTCGAGGGTCACTTCGTCGTGGCGGCGGACGACGGGCTCGGCCCCGAGCTCCCCCAGATACTGGACGAGGTTGTAGACGAAGCTGTCGTAGTTGTCGATCACTGCAACCCGGGCGCGCACCAACCCGACAAAACCGGCCGCTAGTCTGCGCGCCGTGCCCCAATCCCGGAGCAAGCGCAGCCGCTACACGCCGCCGGCGCCGAAGAAGGCGCCGCCGAGCCGGCTCTGGCTGCCGGTGACGATGTTCACGATGCTCGGCGCCGGGATGATCGTGGTCGTCGCCAACTACCTCGGGCTGCTCCCCGGCGGCGACGCCCAGAACTCCTACCTCTTCATCGGGCTCGGCCTGATCGCCGGGGGCTTTCTCCTCTCTACCCGGCTCCGATGAGGGGCACAGCTCCGTAATTACACACAGGTTTTTCCACAAACTGGGGATTCAGAGCTCGGCCCGGTAGCGCTCCAGCCACTCGACCAGCTCGTCGGGGCGGCCGAGGGCGGGCAGGTGGCCGCCCTCCATCTCGTCGGGCGTGATCCCCAGGCGGTCACGCACCACCCGGCGCTGGAACTCGGCCGGAAAGAACCGGTCCTGGCGGGCGAGCAG
>JBOGFL010000619.1:0-6136 GCA_050743285.1 Acidimicrobiia bacterium | reverse complement strand
CGCCGGCGACGTACCCGGTGCTGCCCGCCGGGTTGGGGTCGATGTCCTCGTCCGCCCCGTACTTCTGGGCCATGGCGGCGTAGATCTCGGCGTCCGGGTCGCCGCTGCGGGCCGGGACGGGGCTGGTGCCGACCGACCCGTTGATGAGATCGGAATACGACTCGAGCACCGCGGGATCGATGCACGTCCCGATGAGGTACCGGGGCTGGTCGAGCGCCAGGGTCTGGTACGCCTGGAGGAACGACGAGCAGAAGGTCACGTCGCCGATCATCCCGAGCGCATCGGCGCCGTCGTCAACCGCCGCCTGCACCTGCGGGGTCATGTCGGCGGTCCCTTGCGGCGCCGGCACCCCCTCGAACTCCACGTCGGCGTTGCCGAACACGGTGCCGCCGAGCCCCTCGATCGCTTCGCTCACGCCCGGGACGTCGATGGCCAGGAGGGCGAACTTCGAGACATCGTTGGCGCTGGCGTGCTCGGCGAAGGCGGCCAGCGTCCCGGGGAAGCCCGACGACAGGAGGAACGTGCCCTCGGTGAAGAGCTCCTCGGACGAGGAACCCGAGAGCGCGACGAACGGGATACCCGCGCCGGTGATCACCGGCACCATTGCCGCGCCGTTGCCGGTGAACGGCATCACCACCGCCGCGACGTCCTCGTTGACCATCTGGTTGGCGCAGTCCTGTGACCCGGCAGGGGTCTCCCCGCCCTGGCAGATGAACAGCTCCAGCGGCCGGCCGCCGACGCCCATGAGGTACTCGTTGGCGTAGTCGACGGCAATCTGCGCGCCGGCCTCGGCCTCCTGGAACTGCTCGGACAAGGGGCTGTCGGACTCGGAGGCGCTGATCATGCCGATGACGACCGGCTCCCCCGCCGCCGGGTTCGGCTCGCCCAGGGCGGCGTCGACGTCGCTATCGCTGCTCTCGGCGCTGCCACCGCCGCCGGAGTCGTCCTCGCAGGCGACTGCAAGCAGCGCGAGCGCGGTGACCGCCGCCAGCAGCGACCTCGTCGTACGTGACCGAGCCCGTCGTCCGGTGCCCATGTGTCCCCCCGTGTGATGTGCGGGGGCGGCGCGGCCAGCCGAGCCGGCCGTGTGCTCCGTCCCCGAGTTCCGTCTATTCAGGACACTAATATCAGCCCGCGCCGAATGTCAACGAAAACGGTATCCTCATTCGGCAGGCGGTGCCGAGGGGTTCTGCTCGGCCGCCGGAGCGTGGATCACCGGCCAAGTCCTGAACGTCGACGGCGGTCTGATCATGAGGCCGTGAGGCGGGCACGCTCGCGTCTCGCATGCCACGTCGCCTTCGAGAGATACGTCTGGTCCTCGCCGTAGGCGCCGCCGCCATCCCACGACCAGCGGAGAAACGTGTCGCCGCCGTGGCCTCGCCAGTGGCGGGTGAGCGCCTCGGCCTCGGCGTGGAGTGAGCGGCCGGCATCGTCCTCCGCATCGACGACGATGTGCACGGGCCATCCGTGGACCGGGTCGACATCGACGACCCGTTCTCCGGTGAGCATGTGTGCGTACCGACCTTCGCGGAGCAGGTATCCGCAACCCACGGGATCGGCTTCGGCGCTCGGCATCGTGTACACGAGGAACGAGTTGGTTGCCGACGCCGTGCCGTACGTGTATCCGACTCCACCGGTTCCGGTTTGGATCTCCGCCTGCTCGGGTGGCCGCTTCCGGGGCCGGCCCAGCGGACGAGGGCCCCAGGAGCGATCACGGTGCGCGTAGCAGTCCACATTGATTCGCTCGCCATGGAGAACGACGTGACCGGTCACGTGTCCGGCCTGATCGAAATGCACTCCCTTGAGAAACGGCGGTACACCGGTTGGGTGGGGGTTCGGCGGCATGATCGCGTCGAAGACGAGCTCGACCTCGAGCGCGCCCTCATCGACGTACGCGATCTCGTAGGTGGTCAGGGGCTCGACGGTGCGGACGTGGACGCCGGTCGGCCAGGCGAAGTCGCGCATGTCGCGTTCTCTGCGCGGTGGCAGTTGGAGCCCGGAGTAATTGACGTGATATGGCAGTTCCCACGAGTACGGCGAGCTGTCGTCCCAGACCCAGACGCCGCCGTTGCAGAGGTTCGCGTTCGGACGAGCCTGGTTGTACGTCCAGCCGAACAGGTTCCGCTCGGGTACGTGCCACGAGAACCACTGGGTCTCGGTTTCCCACCAGCGGTCTGACATCACCTCGTCGTGGAAGTCGTCGTCGGCGGGTCCGAAGTGCGGATAGGTGCGGCCGGCCGCCAGTGCAGAGAGATCGGTCATGACGCTCCCTAACGAAGCGGCGGCCAATGGCGTTCGGCCAAGGCACCCGAGGCGTCGCGCATGAGGCGGTCGTCTCGCGCGATTCGCCGTCCGAGATAGCGAAGATGCTGCGTGTCGGAGATCCTTCCGGCGCGCACGGCGTCTGCTGCGGCGCTGCGCCCGTCAGCGAGCGAAGACGGACGGCGCCCGAGAAGTTCTTCGAGGTCGTCGAGCTCACACTCGTCGTAGTAGTCGCCGTCGCGATCGATCGATGCCAGGTACTTGATCACGCGAGCCAGTCCCTTGATCCGCGCCAGCGCGAGGGCGTCATCGACTCGGGGGGCAACGACATCACGGAGTTGGGCGAGCACCGTGTCGTAGAGCCAAGCGTTGTCGCTCGTTGATCTGGACGGCGCGTCCTCGACCGGCTCCGGCTCGATGCCGACCGCGTCCGCAATGGCCTCGAACCACAGGCGGCGGTGCAGCATGCCGTAGATGAGCCCGTTGCCGACGTCGCCGCCCCCGCCGTCAGCATCTGCTCGCACCTTGGCGCGGTCACGTCCGTGGCTCATGACCAGGAGCTTGGCCTCGGCCATCACTTGGTAGAAGCGCACTCGCTCCTCGTCGATTGCGTGCCCGGAGAGCTTCTCGTACTCGCGCAGGCGGTCTGGAAGATGCGTGAACGGCTCCTGCACCGCGCGCAACGACAGCCAGGCGATGTCGTCCATGGGATCGCCGAGGTGAGCGAGCTCCCAGTCGACGATCGCGGTGACACGTCCTCCCGCGTACAGGAAGTTGCCGGGTCCGGTGTCGCCTTGCACGAGCACGATCGGATCCTGGACGCTGGGGATGCTTTGGCGGAGCCAATCGAGTGTGAGGCGCAGTGCTGGTCCCGGCTCGCTGCCCCGATGCGCGAGAACCCGTTCCCATTCGTCGAGTTCGAATCGGACGAGGTCGGGGATCGACGTCGGTTCGGGGAATCCAGGGAGGTCGAGCGTCGCCGGGTCGATCATGTGCAACGCGGCAAGGTGCCCGATGAAGTCTTGCGCGGTCGCGAGCTGTTCGTCGGGATCGAGGATCCGCGAGAACCAGGTCTGCCCGCGAACCCGCTCGCAGAGCAGCGCTTCCTTCTCGGGATGGACTCCCAGGACCGATGCAACCGGGATATCAGTGTCCTGGAGCGCCAGATACACGACCGCCTCGCGCCGGATCGTCCAAGGGTCGCCGGTCTGGGCAGGGTCGCTCCGATCGAAGCGGAGGAACAGCTCCTCGATGCTTCCGTCCCGTTCTACGTCGACGAACCAGCCTTCCTTGCGGCCGCCACCCGGAATGCGATCGGCGCGTGCGAGCTTGGCGCCCGCCACCTGCTCCACCCAGGTGGTGACGTCGTCGGGGAGGCGCACAGTCGTCATGCGGTTACGGATCTCCCCATATCGGTGGGGTTGCGGCCGAGCGGGCAGCCGGCGTGTCCCAGAAGAGTACCCTCAATGTTTCATTACGAGGTCGGGCGCGAGAGAGTTGAGTTCGGGTTTTCTACGTACACCCGCTGGCCCGGCCCGGGGACGAGGACGATCATGACGGCTGATTCCCTTGTTGGCGCGCCCCTGCGCTCACACGAGTCGGGACTTGCCCGTGACCTCGTAACGCCACACGTCGGAGGAGTGAGCACCGACGCCCGCGAGTGCATCCATGAGCGTCTGTGCGTGCTCGGTGGCGAAGTGCGCTTCGAGCGCGTCGGCGTCGACCCACTCCTCGAACACGCGGAACCGGCTCGCGTCGGCCGCGTCGACCCAGAAGGCGTACGCGATGCAACCGTCCTCCCGGCGGGAGGCACTCGCCATCGTCTCCGCGACAGCGAGCGCCTCGTCGCGGCGAGTGCTGTCGATGAAGAACGTACCGGACACGACGATCATGCGTGGCTCCCTCCGTCCTCTCCCGCCGCCACCCGCGGTTCGCCTCGCTGAAGGCGTTCGGCGACAGGATACGCACGGCGGCTCCGAGTCACTGCCGCCTTCCCGGCCAACATGTCGGCCTGTGTCCGCCTTGCCTGTCCCCGCGCCCATCTCGCGACAGTGTCGATGCGTGCTCGGGCTCGAATCGGCGGACCGAACCGGGCGGTACAGTCCTGGCGTGCGTGGTGATGGCGGCTCACCGACCACGACCGTCGAGTACCTCGACCCGTCCGTGCCCGAGAGCTTGGCGTGCCGTGACGTTCCCCTCGTCGCCGCGACCGACGCCGCGCTGGGCGATCTCGGAGCGATCGTCGACGACCCCAACGACTTCGCGGTCGAGATCGTGCCGTGGCCGGTCTCGGGCTGGCGAGCACTCGATCCGGGCACGGGCGTCGAGGGGGGGACGACGACGGGCGTCTTCGAGGTCTGGTGGGAGGGCGAGTTCCTGTTCGGCCGCAACGAAGCTGTCGATGGGCACTACCTCCTCGGTTGGTCGACCGACCCTTCAATGGCGGTTCGAGGTCCGGTCCCGAAGAAAGCACCGCGACGGGTGTTGCTCTGGCACGTCAACTATCACCCCGACGGCGGCCAGCTCTTCTTCCCGCTCGACGGATCGCCGTTCGTCGTGCCGCTCGCACGGCCCGGTGACGACCTGACGCCCGGCGACCTCGTCGCCTTCCAGGTCAGCGGTGGCCAGGGTCTGTACATCCCCCCGGGTGTCTGGCACGACGCGGCCTTCCCGATCGGGCCCCGAGGCCGCTTCCACGACGTGCAGGGCCGGGTGCACGCACGGGTGAGTTGCAACATCGCCCGAGAGTTCGGCGTCCTCTTGTCGGTGCCGCTGCCGGCGGTGTGAGCCGCACGGACCGCGTGTGGACCCGGTGACGGTCGCGGCACGCGCCGGACCTCGCATCGTCACGCTCGGCGGCGCGTTCATGCTCGACGAGTCGACCACCGCTCGGGGCGCGCAGCTCGGCCTCGACTTCGCGGGTTTCTACGGGCTGGGCCGGGGCAGCGTGCTCGGAGACGTGCACCCCGAAGTCGTGGCCGCGGCGTTCCCGTTCGTCCCGCCCGCGCTCGTCCGCACGGTGTGGTCGAGCGCGCGCGTCACCCTCGACCCTGCGACCGCTACCACCGCGTACGTCGAGGCTTGCCGCACCTGGGGTCGCGTCCACCTGGCGGGTGTCTCGGACCTAAGCCGGCTCGGCGAGCTCCTGCAACGCGTCGTCGACGCCGGGTCCGTGGCCGCCAACGCGTTGTTCGCGGGGTGGCGCGCGGTCGCGCGCCCCGACGACCCCGAGGGTCGGGCCGCGCAGCTGCTCTTCGTCGCGCGTGAGCAGCGAGGCGGACCGCACGTCGTTGCGGTGCTCGCGAGTGAGCTGACCCCGCTCGAAGCCGTCATTGCGAGCGGAGGGCCCGAAGCCGCCGCCCTTTACAGCTGGCCGCCGCCGTATCCCGAAGTAGAACCCTTGCGCGAGCGGCATGCGGCGGCGGTCGCGCTCACCGACAGGCTCGTGGCATCCGCCTATGCCGTACTCGACGACCGCGAGGCCCTTGAGCTCCTCGCACTGCTCGACGAGATCGACGCCTCGAGCTGAAGGCCTCGAGCTGAAGGCCTCGCACTGTCCGCCATGGTGCGAGCTCCCCCGTGGGGCCTCGGCGCGCCCGGCGGCTCGTGCTCTTGCAAGCCACGGAACGCCACTTCTTCGAGGCTTTCTGCCGCGCGGTCGGCCGGGAAGACCTGCTCGAGGATGGCTCGGGTGCCGAGGGTCGACGACCACGCGAAGGGCGACACGGGGCTGCGCCGCGAGCTCGCGGCGGGGACACCGACGACGTCCTGCACCGCGTCCTCGGCTACGACGAACGCCGGATCGCCGCTCTGCGCTCGCGCGGCGTCATCGGCTGAGAGGCCCACCGCGACTCTCGTCGCGCCAGATGTCCTC
>JBOGFL010000618.1:0-2106 GCA_050743285.1 Acidimicrobiia bacterium | reverse complement strand
CTTCAACACGCTGACGGCGGCGGACACCGCCGCGAACACCAGCGGTGACCGCATCTTTGTGCTCACCGGACGTCTCGGGCAGCACCTTCTCCGCTCACCAGGGCGATCACTTCCAGGCTGCGGCCTTGAACAGCGGCGTGCTCAACGTCATCTTCTCGGGGAATACGCTGAGCGGGGGGCATGCCGCCCCGCTCGGCCAGGGGATCACGATCAACGCGGCCACCGGCGTGCCGGGTTACCTCGGCTCCGTGAGTTATGACATCGACGGCAACACCATCAACGGGCCCATCTCGAACGCGATCTTCGTCGGCTTGGGGACCTCGGCGGCAACCTCCAGCATGACCGGCAAGATCCGGAACAACATCATCGGAACCTCGGGGTCAGCGTTGTCCTGTTCAACCCAGGCCAATGGCGTCTACGTCGACGCGCGCGGCAACGGCACGTTTACCTCCGCGGTAACCGGCAACGTCATCCGCCAGTGCTTCGACCGCGGCATCCTGAGCGAGGCGGGCGACGGTGACAGCGTGCTGAACCTGGCGGTGACCGGCAACACCATCGACCAACAGGTTGGAGCCCTCGCCCGCGAAGCGATCCAGACGAACCACGGGATCACCTCGACGAACGTGTTCGGCAACGTGGACACCAACGTGGTC
The DNA here is from genome assembly GCA_050743285.1 of Acidimicrobiia bacterium. Lineage (GTDB taxonomy): Bacteria > Actinomycetota > Acidimicrobiia > IMCC26256 > JACDBD01 > JBOGFL01. Next base: position 1,453 of record JBOGFL010000618.1, on the reverse strand, counting down.
TGTCTGCAGCTCGGCGGCGCCGGGGCGCTCGCGAACACCTTCAGCCACGGTGGGGGAGCGCCCGACGATTTCCGACTGCGCAAGCGCTTCGAGGCCACCGTGCGGCTTCCCGGCTACGCCGGAGGCACCGACCAGACCGCGGCTTCGTTAGCTCAAGTCGTCGCCTTCATCCAGGGTCAGAACACCGGCAGCGCCGGCGAGCCTGGGAGCGCGTCTGCAAGCGGCACGGGTAGCGGCTACACGGGCGGGGCGGCTTGTCCGCAGCCGCCGTAGCAGGAAAGCGGTGCGCGAGAGTGCGTTGGCACGGCCGGACTCCAACCCGCGACCTCCGGCGTGAGAGGCCGGATAGGGGCTTTCCGCGATCACCGGGCTAGACTGCGATTCACCGCGCGAGCAGGGCTTCTCGCCCGTCGTGTTCCGGCGATAGTCGGGCATCAGCGGTCGTCTCCGCCGACCTCCCGCGGGATGTGCGCGGAATGAGTCGTCTTCTCGGCCGCGACGACCGACGGCCGCAAGTCGAGCCGGCCTGGCTTGTCGATGCCCGAGAGCACTACGATCGGCCGGTGCTCGCCCTGACGGCGATATCGGCTGCGCCGTATGTCGCGCTGACCGAGGTCGCGGACCCGTTACCGCTGCCGGATCAGGCCCTCGTTCGGGTGCGGGCGTTCTCGCTCAACCGTGGCGAGGTACTCCGTCTTTCGGGGTTGCCCCAGGGATCGGTCACGGGCTGGGATGCCGCGGGTGTCGTCGAACGTGCCGCCGCCGATGGGAGCGGACCGCCCGACGGCACGCGCGTGGTCGGCCTGCTCCACGCCGGCGCCTGGGCTGAGCTGGCCGCGATCCCAACCATCAGGTTGGCGGGAATCCCCGACGACGTGTCCGACGCGCAGGCCGCCACGCTGCCTACGGCGGGGATGACGGCGCTGCGGGCGCTGGAGGTCGCCGGTCTGGTCCTCGGCAAGCGCGTGCTCGTCACTGGTGCCGCCGGTGGCGTCGGACGGATCGCGGTCCAGCTCGCCCGCGAGAGTGGCGCCGAGGTCACCGCCTTGGTGCGCGACAGGGCGGCATCGGAAGGGCTCCTTCGTCGTCTCGGCGCGGCGAACGTGGTCGAGGACCTTGCCGGCGAGTTTGACCTGATCGTCGACGGGGTCGGAGGGAGGACGTTCGGCCTTGCGATCGAGCATCTGGCGCCACGCGGGATCGTCGTCAACATCGCGACCCAGAGCGACGACGAGACGGTCAGCTTCCACGCGGCGCGGTTCGACCGGGCGAAGGGCGCACGGATCTACACCCTGAACCTCTTCGACGAGCTCTCTCACGCCGGCGGGACGAACGACCTCACGCGCCTCTGCAAGCTCATGGCTGACGGTGACGGCGATCGCCGAAATTCCCCACCCTCGATCATCGAAAGTCCTCAGCTCGTGAGCGTCGGGCCGGCCGCATAGGCCAACAG
>JBOGFL010000617.1:0-2007 GCA_050743285.1 Acidimicrobiia bacterium | reverse complement strand
ATCCAGTAGTCGACCATCGTTCGCATGTGCGCGCTGATGAACACGTCGACCTCATAGCCGGGATCGACAAGGCAGAGGTCGACGACCTCCGGCTCCAACACGAGCCAAAAGCGGCTCTTCTTGTCCGACGAGCCGCGGAGGTGGAAATGTGCCACGACCCGGCTCGCGGGCAGCTTGTCGACGTGGATGTTGCGGCGGATGTCCCACATCAGGAGGCTCGCGTCCATGTGCCGGGAATTCAGGTCGCCGCGGGCCCAGCGCTGCCCCCACGTCCCCATCGACTCGATGATCGGACCGAGCTCTTGGCCCGCCAGCGTGAGGTGGTACTCGACCGCCTGCCCGTCGGGATCCCGGCGCCGCTCGACGACGCCCACCCGTTCCAGCGACTTCAGACGCTGGGACAACAGCGACGGCGACATCAGCGGCACCCCGCGGCGCAGGTCGTTGAATCGCCGGCTTCCCGCCAGGAGCTCCCGAACGACGAGCGGCGTCCACCGCTGCGTGAGCACCTCCGACGTCATCGCAACCGGGCAGAACTGGCCGTAGGTGGGCATGAGCCAACGGTACGGCCGGTCGCAGTTCTGTACCAGTACAGAGTTCGTACTTGGCGGGCGGAGCCCGATGGCCGAGAGTGGTCTCGACAGGAGGTCGTGACATGACGACGACTATCGATCAGGGTGCTCGAGAGGCGCTGCGGGCGGGCATGCTCGGCGAGGTCGTCACGCCCGACGACGCCGGGTACGACGACGCCCGCCGCATCTGGAACGGTCACATCGACCGGCGACCGGCACTGATCGCCCGGTGCCGGGGGGCGGCCGACGTGATGGCCGCGGTGCGGTTCGCTCGCGACTACGACGCGCTCCTGGCCGTGCGGGGCGGCGGGCACGCCGTCGCCGGCCACGCCTCGTGCGACGGCGGGGTCGTGATCGACCTGTCGCAGATGACCGGCTCCCGGGTCGACCCGCTGGCGCGAACCATCCGGCTCGAGGGCGGCTGCCTGAACGCGCACCTCGACCGGGAGGCCCAGACGTTCGGCCTGGCCGCGACCAGTGGCTTCGTGAGCCACACCGGCGTCGCGGGGCTGACGCTCGGTGGGGGCATCGGACACCTGATGCGCAAGTTCGGCCTGTCTATCGACAGCCTCCGGTCGTGCGACGTCGTCACAGCCGACGGCGAGTTCGTCGTCGCCAGCGAGGAACAGAACGCCGACCTCTTCTGGGGATTGCGGGGCGGAGGCGGCAACTTCGGCATCGTCACGTCGCTCGAGTTCCAACTGCACCCGCTGGGTCCCGAGGTCCTCGCCGGAATGCAGGCGTGGCCGATGGACGAGGCGCCGCGGGTTCTGCGGTTCCTCCGCGAGTTCGCCGCCGATGCGCCCGACGAGGTGGGGATCATGGGCAACCTGCGCCTCGCGCCACCGCTGCCGGTGGTGCCCGAGGAGCTGCACGGGAAGCCGATCGCGGCGCTGGTGCTCACCTATGCCGGGCCCGCCGACGAAGGCGCCGAAGTGCTTCGGGCGGTGCAGGAGCTCGGCCCGCCGGCAGTGAACACGCTCGCGCCCAAGCCGTACGCCGCCCATCAGAAATCGCTCGACGCGGCGGTGCCGCACGGCCGGGCGTACTACTGGAAGGCACACAAGCTCGGGCCGCTGGAGGACGAGATCATCGACGTGATCGTCGAGCACGCCTCGCAGATCACCTCACCGATGTCGTCGATCCCGGTCTTCACCCAGGGCGGCGCCGTCGCTCGCGTGCCCGAGGACGACACCGCCTATCCGCACCGGGATGCCGTCCACGACCTGAACATCGTCGCTTCCTGTGGGCCCGGCGATCCCGACTTCGACCGGCACGTCGCCTGGGTCCGTGGCTTCTACGACGCGCTCGACCCTTACAGCAAGGGCGTCTACGTGAACTTCGTCAACGACGAACCGATCGAACGGGTGCGGGGGCGCGCCTACAGCGACGCGCAGTGGACCCGCCTGGTCGGCCTCAAGGCCAAGTACGACCC
>JBOGFL010000616.1:0-3004 GCA_050743285.1 Acidimicrobiia bacterium | reverse complement strand
CAGTACGACGGATCGAGGCCGTACTGGTTCTTGTCGAGCTTCGGGCGGGGCAGCGCGGCGTCGTCGGCGGTGAGGATGGTGTCGGAGGTCATCAGCGCGCCGCCGTCCAGCAGGCTGGTCCACAGCTCCTGGCCCTCGCCGGTCTTGCGGGTGCGGTACAGCGCCGCCAGCGCACCGACCACCGAGAGCATCGCGTTCGACGCGTCGATCATCCCGAAGCGGGGGTACAGCGGCTCGTTGCCGTACTGCGATGCGCCCGCCTCGTACTCGACTCCCGAGCTGGCCTGGTAGAGCGGGTCGAGCCCGCCGAAGTCGGACAGCGGGCCCTCGAGCCCGTACGCGTAGGTGTTGCAGTAGACGACGTCGGACTTCACCGCCTTGCACGCCTCGTAGTCGAGACCGAGACGCGCCGCGGTGCCCTTGGTCATGTTGTGATGGACGATGTCGGCGCGCGCGACCAGTTCCAGGGCGATCTTGTAGCCCTGGGAGTCCTTGATGTTGAGCGCGATGTCGCGCTTGCCCCGCTGGCAGCCGAAGAACGGTGCCGCGGCCATGCGCATCCCGTCGCCGGCCACCGGCTCGACCTTGATCACGTCTGCGCCCAGGTCGCCGACGATCATCGGCCCGAACGGACCCGCCAGGTACTGGCCGAAGTCGACGAGGCAGACTCCCTCGAGCGCGTGCATCAGACGCCCACCTTCCCGGTGATGGCGGTGATGTCGTCGTCCGCGTAGCCGAGCTCGCCGCCCCAGATCGCTTCGTCGTGCTCGCCGGCTCTCGGTTGCGGGCTCTGGATGGCGCCGGGGGTGCCGAGCAGATGGATCGGCACACCGATCTGGGTGGTGGGGCCGAGATCCGGGTCGTCGACGGTCGCGACCATGTCGTTGGCCCGGAGCTGCGGGTGCTCGAACTGGCGCTCGGGCGGCACCACTTCCTCGACCGCGTGGTTGTTGGCCCGCAGCTCGGCGACGAGGTCGGCGACCTTCCACTCCTTGAATGCATCGCGGCGCGCCTTGGTGAAGCGCGCCTGCTCCTCGGGCGGCAGCATCGGGAACGTCGTCGGGTCGGGCGGATCGTCGAGCCCGACGATCTCGTCCATCGTCTTCAGCGGTGTCTTGCCGCTCATGATCGACACGTGCACCCATCCATCGGTGCACTCGAAGATCATCGGCTGGTGGATCCCCGGCGGGTAGGTCTTCGCCATGAGCGAGTTGTGTGCACCCCCGCCGCGCTCCAGCCACTGCCAGATCTGGGTGGTGTAGAGGAACGCGCCCGCGAGCAGCGACGTCTCGACGTGCTGGCCCCGGCCCGTCTCCTCGCGGGCGAGGAGCGCGGTGAGGACGCCCGTCGGCACCAGGAAGATGGCGCCCATGCTCGGCGTCGGCAGGGCCAGGAAGATCGGGCCCAGCCGCCAGCCCGGCTGCTCCCACTGCTGGCCGGAGGCCGCCGCCACCAGCTGGTCGTAGCCGGGGCGGCCGGCCAGGCGGTGATTCGGCGGGTACGCGGGACACGAGCAATAGATGAGGCGCGGGTGACGCCCGTGCAGCGCGTCGTAGCCGACGCCCAGGCGGTCCATGACGCCGGGCCGGAACGTCTCGACCAGTACGTCGGCGGTGCCGGCGAGGCGCTCGAACGCGGCGCGACCGGCCTCGGACTTGAGATCGCACGTGACCGAGCGGCGGCTGCGCGTCCAGACCTTGTACCCCGGGTAGGAGCGGAACGGGTCGCCGCCGGGAGGCTCGATCTTGATGACCTCGGCGCCCTGTTCGGCGAGGAGAAGCACGCCCGCCGGGCCCGCGACACCCCACGAGAGATCGAGGATGCGGACGCCGTCCAGTGCCCCGGGCATGCCGCAGCCTCGCGCACGGCTGACACCGCCGTCACCCTCGAGTCGAACTCGACCGCGCGCGGGTCGCGGCCACACCTCCGGTCTACGCTGCGAGGGCGCTTCGGGAGCCGGGCGCCCACAGGCTCCCCGTGCTTGCCCATTCCACACGGGGAGACCAAGATGGCCGTCGATGACGAACCCCTACCGCGAGCCATGGAAGGCGAGACCTACACCGTCGGGGAACTGAACCGCGTCATCCGCCACGCGCTCGACGGCGCGCTGCCCGACGAGGTGTGGGTGGCCGGCGAGGTGCAGCGGCTCCAGAAGTCCTCGGCCGGCCACACGTACTTCGCGCTGGTGCAGAAGGACGAGCATCGCCAGCGCGTGCAGGCCCGCCTCGACGTCGTGCTGTTTCGTGGGCAGCAGACCTCAGTGCGGGCCCAGCTGCGGGACGTGCCCGGGGCGCAGTTGCGTGACGACGTGGAGGTTCGCATCCGGGGCCGGGTCGACTACTACGAGCAGGGCGGCCGACTCCAGCTCGTCATGACCGCAATCGACTCGGTGTTCACCGTCGGGAGGCTGGCGGCCGAGCGCGAGCGGCTCCTGCAGCAGCTGCGCGCCGAGGGCGTGCTGCGGCGCAACGAGGCCGCTGAGCTGCCGGTGCTGCCGCTCCGCATCGGGCTGGTCACGAGCAAGGGATCGGCCGCGTACCACGACTTCGTCCACGAGCTCGAGGCCAGCGGGTACGCGTTCCGGGTCGGGCTGGTCAGCGTCCGGGTCCAGGGCGACAACGCGGCCCGGCGCATCCGAGCCGGCCTGCGGCGACTGGCCCGCGCCGCGCCCGACGCCATCGTTCTCGTGCGCGGCGGCGGTTCGCCCGCCGACCTCGCCGCGTTCGACACCGAGATCGTCGCCCGCGCCATCACCGAGACGCCCGTCCCCATCCTCACCGGGATCGGCCACGAGATCGACCGCACCGTCGCCGACGAGGTCGCGCACACCAGCTTCAAGACGCCGACCGCGTGCGCGCAGTTCCTGGTGGAGCACGTCGATGACGTCGTCGAGCGGCTCGACACCTGTTCGACCGGGGTCGTGCGCGCCGCGCAACGCCGACTCGCCGCCGACGCCCACGCACTGGTGGTCGCAGGTCGGCAGGTCAGCCGCACGGCGCGGGCG